>DOHD01000083.1:424-2816 GCA_003535455.1 Acidimicrobium sp. | reverse complement strand
ACAAGACCGGCATCAAAGTGCCGATGGCCACGACAAATCTTTTCGGTCAGCCAGTTTTCAAAGAAGGTGCATTCACCGCCAACGACCCGGTCGTGCGTCGCTATGCAATCAAAAAAACAATGGAGTCAATCGACATGGGCGTCTCGCTTGGCGCCAAGGTTTATGTCATGTGGGGCGGTCGTGAAGGTCTCGAGTGCGAAGCAGCCAAAGATGTTCGTACCGCACTCGATCGCTATGCCGAAGCCGTCAACATTTGTTGCGCTTATGCCAAAGACCGTGGCTATGACTTAAAGTTCGCGCTCGAACCAAAACCGAATGAACCTCGCGGCGACATGTTCTTGCCAACTGTCGGTCACGCGATCGCGTTTATCAACGAATTGCAATGGCCTGAAATGGTCGGCCTCAACCCAGAGTTCGCGCACGAAACAATGAGCGGCCTCAACTTCACCCACGCAGTCGCCCAAACTTTGTGGCACGGCAAGTTGTTTCACATCGACCTCAACGCACAACGCATCGGCAAGTTCGACCAAGACTTCAGATTCGGTAGCGAAGGCATCCGCGATGCGTTCTACCTAGTCAAACTTCTTGAAGACTCAAAGTATGAGGGCATGTTGCACTTCGATGCCCACGCCTACCGCACCGAAAACGCCGAAGGCGTATGGGATTTTGCCCGTGGCTGCATGCGCACCTACCTGATCTTGGCCGAGAAGTCGCGCCAGTTCAAACAAGACAAAGAGATTCAGGCCGCACTAAAGGCAGCGATGTTCGACAAACTTGCCGAGCCCACATCACCAAATGGTTTTGGCACAGATGCACTTCACACTTTGCGCACCGACACATTCGATGTCAAGGCTCTCGGCGAACGTGGATACGCCCACGAACGCCTCGACCAACTCGTCACAGAACTTTTGCTTGGCGTCAGATAACCGATGCCGGTTGTTATCGGCGTCGATTCGTCGACTCAATCAACAAAAGTAGAACTCCGCGATCTTGACTCAGGCGAACTCGTCGCGTCTGGTCGCGCAACACACCCCGACACTGGCGCGGCCCCGTTAAGCGAAACCGACCCCAAAGAATGGCTCAAAGCATTTAACGCTGCGCTAGAAATTGCGACTGCCAGCAAAGCTCAAACCAAGTTTGCGGCAATTTCAGTCGCTGGCCAACAACACGGTCTCGTCACGCTCGATAGCAAACACAATGTCGTTCGCAACGCAAAGCTTTGGAACGACACGCAATCAGCCCCCGACGCAAAGTGGTGCGTCGATCAGCACGATGCTGCGTGGTGGGCACAGCACACGGGCAGTGTGCCGGTTGCAAGTTTCACCGTGACCAAACTTTCATGGATCAAACGCCTCGAGCCGCACAACTGGTCGCAAACATCTCGGTTCTGCCTTCCACACGACTATCTCTCATGGCAACTTCGGGGTGGCGGCGAAAACGAAATAACAACCGATCGTGGCGACGCATCTGGCACTGGCTATTGGTCAGCCAAAACGAATCAATACGACGACGAAGTTCTAAAAATAATCGACTCAAAACGCGACTGGTCGAATGCTCTGCCTCGCGTCGCATCACCACTCGAGCAAACTGGCCTATGGCGTGACGCCGTCATCGGTTGTGGCACGGGCGACAACATGGCGGGCGCTTTAGGTATTGGTCTGCAACCAAGTGACGTCGCAATCTCGCTCGGCACTTCGGGCACCGTTTACGCGGTTAGCGCCACGCCAACCAACGACCCATCTGGGGCGGTCGCGGGTTTCGCCGACGCAACTGGCGCATACCTGCCGCTTGTCTGCACGATGAATGCGACAAAAGTTTTCGACAAGTTTGCCAGCGTTCTTAATTGTGATCTGCAACAATTCGCCGATCTCGCTCTTTTGTCAGAGTGCGGCGCACACGAACTCGTATTGTTGCCGTATCTCGACGGTGAGCGAACCCCAAACCTGCCTGATGCTCGCGCAACGCTCGTCGGTTTGAACAGCAATCACACGCGCAACGATGTCGCACGCGCCGCAATCGAAGGCGTTGTTTGCGGCTTGTTAGATGGCTTGACAGCGATCAACAATTGTGGCGTCGACACATCGGGACGCATTTTTATTCTTGGCGGCGGTGCCCAATCACGCGCGGTCTGTCAAATCGTCGCCGATCTAACTGGCAAGCAAGTTTTAATTCTCAACGAACCCGAAATCGTCGCACTCGGCGCAGCCCGTCAGGCGGCAGCAACTCTCACCGGCAAGTGGCCGACCTGGCAAGCATCATCAAAAATTGCAGCACAACCAACTGCATCTTCAACACAAAGCAAAGCCACCAGACAACGTTTCACCGAAGCGCGCTTCAAAAATTTCGGCGTTTAAAACTTTTTAACCGCGTATTTTTACCCGATTATTTCGCT
>DOHD01000083.1:0-389 GCA_003535455.1 Acidimicrobium sp. | reverse complement strand
GAGCCGACCAAACCTTTTGACCCGAAGACTTCTACACGTTGGTCATAGCCATAAACGGCTTGGCGCGAATTGTCGATCATCGTGATTGCACCGTTTTCATGTTGCAACATGATCGCCACCGTGTCCAAGTCGCCGATTTCGGCAAACTCTGGCACAACTCGCACGGCGCCAGTTGCATACACAGAAACTATTTCGCTACCGACGACATATCGAGCCATATCAAAATCATGAATCGTCATATCGATAAAGATTCCACCAGAAACTTTCGCATATGCAACTGGTGGCGGCGCCGGGTCGCGACTGGTAATGCGCGCAATATGCACATCGCCCACCACACCGTTGGCGACACTGTCGCGCACCGACCTGTGTGTCGGGTCATAGCGGCGATT
>DOHD01000151.1:3332-3452 GCA_003535455.1 Acidimicrobium sp. | reverse complement strand
CCCGCCTTTTTGTTTGCCCAAAATTTTTGGCTGGCGTTAGTCGCAGTAGGGGCAGTGGCGGCAATTGTTGTCGCAACAAAAGCCGCGAGTTTTGAGTGAAGCCGCGGTCATCACGAAAAG
>DOHD01000151.1:1423-3265 GCA_003535455.1 Acidimicrobium sp. | reverse complement strand
CTCGGCACATTCAACGGCCTGTCGGCAAGCACGGTGATTCGTTTAGACATTGTCGATAATTCTCGCGAAAATTGCGAGATTAGTTTTCGTAGTGCTTGTCGGCGATGTCGAGAACTTCGTCGATGATCGCAAGACCAGCCTTGACATCTTCAACGGGCGTGTTGCACGGCGGTACGACGTGCATGCGGTTGAAGTGGGTAAATGGCCAGAGTCCACGCTCTTTGCAGGCTGCGGCGAGTTCGAGCATCGGTTTGGCGTCGGCGCCTGATGCGTTGTAAGGCACATATGGCTTGCGGCTATCACGGTTCTTGACTAGTTCGATCGCCCAGAACACGCCGAGACCACGTACATCGCCGACGCTCGGGTGCTTGGCCTTGAGTTTTTCGAGTGCCGGGCCGATGACGTCTTTGCCCAGCATGCGCGCGTGCTCGACAATTTTTTCTTCTTTGAAGATGTTGATCGACGCAACCGCGGCGCCACATGCAAGTGGGTGACCGCTATACGTGAGACCACCTGGAAACATGCGATCTTTGAAAGTGTCGGCAATTTTTTGACTGATCACGACACCACCGAGAGGCACATAACCCGAGTTGACGCCTTTGGCGAAACAAATCAGGTCGGGAGTTACATTCCAATGATTGACGGCGAACCATTCGCCGCATCGACCGAAACCTGCCATCACTTCGTCGCACATCATGACGATGCCGTGCTTGTTGCACAAATCGCGCACACCTTGCAGGTAGCCGGCCGGCGGAACCAAAATGCCGTTCGTACCGACAACGGTTTCAAGTGCGATCATCGCCACCGTGTGCGGGCCTTCGACCATCAACACGCTTTCGAGATGCTCGAGTGCGCGCTGACACTCTTGGGCGTCGCTAGTCGAATGAAACGCCGAACGATATGGATAAGGACCCCAGAACTTGACGGCACCCGAGGCACCGGTTTCGTTCTGCCATCGGCGTGGGTCACCCGTGAGGGCGATCGCGCCCGCAGTCGAACCGTGATACGAACGATAGGCGGTGAGGATTTTGTGGCGACCGGTGTGAAGTTTCGCCATTCGCGCTGCATATTCGGCTGCCTCGGCGCCGCCGTTGGTGAAGAACACCATGTTTAAATCGCCCGGGGCGAGTTCGGTAATCAACCTTGCTGCTTCGCTGCGTGCTTCGTTGGCAAATTGTGGCGCGACGGTACAAAGTTTTGCAGCTTGTTCTTGAATCGCCGCAATAAGTTTTGGATGTTGGTGGCCGATATTTAGGTTTACTAGTTGGCTCGAGAAGTCAAGATATTTTTTGCCGTTTGAATCCCAAAAATATGAACCTTCGCCACTAACAAGATCAATCGGGTCGAGCGTGCCCTGAGCCGACCATGAGTGAAACACGTGGGCGCGGTCGTCGAGATATGCCTTTGAGCGGGTGGCTGAAGTTGTCATTTTTACATCCTAATTCGTTGCGATATACAAAAAGTTAACCAGAATAAAAAAAGCCACACTCCCGTAACAATTCTCAGACAATCACGAAACATTGCTGTTCTAGTTTGTCGGCCAGTCACAGCGTCGTGCACGCGCCTCGGGCGTGGTTTGTTCAATCGTTCAGTTATCCGGTCGATAATTCGACAGAAATGGGGAGTTATGAATTCAGACGTGACGGTTCTCGGCGCACAGGTTTCGCTGCTGTGGGTGGTGATTGGCGCGGCACTTGTCGTATTTATGCAGGCGGGTTTTGCGTTGGTTGAAACCGGGTTTTGTCGAGCCAAGCACGCAGCGCATGTGGTCAGCACGAACTTTGCGATTTTTGGCTTGGGTTTCGTTGCTTTCTTTTTTGTCGGGTTTCCGCTCGCGTTTGG
>DOHD01000151.1:345-1414 GCA_003535455.1 Acidimicrobium sp. | reverse complement strand
TCGGGCAATTGGGTTTTCGCATGGAGTGGAGGTTGGGCGTTGACTGGTCCGAACATCACGCCAGCATTACTCGGTTTCTTTTTTTACATGACGGCATTCATGGATACGACGGCGACGATTCCGACCGGGTCGATGGCTGAGCGATGGAGATGGAACAGTTTCGTGATGTGGGGATTATTCTGTGGCGCGATTTATTATCCCGTGATCGCAGCTTGGACATGGGGTGGTGGTTGGCTGGCGAAAACTTGGGCGACGATGTCGCTTGGCGCGGGCTATGTCGATTTCGCCGGCTCTGGTGTCGTGCACATGACCGGTGGCGTCGCCGCGCTCGCAGGCGCAATGGTGCTCGGTCCGCGAATCGGCAAATATTCGAGCGACGGCAAGTCGTTGCCGATGCCTGGTCACCACTTGCCGATGGCGATGCTCGGCACATTTATTTTGTTGTTCGGTTGGTTTGGTTTCAACGCTGCATCGACGCTTTCGGCAACTGATGTGCAGTTTGCAACTGTGGCGACGAACACTGCAATCGCCGGAGCATT
This sequence comes from Acidimicrobium sp., assembly GCA_003535455.1. Lineage (GTDB taxonomy): Bacteria > Actinomycetota > Acidimicrobiia > Acidimicrobiales > Ilumatobacteraceae > BACL27. The sequence continues at coordinate 875 of DOHD01000151.1, read as the reverse complement.
TGGTTCAGTTGTTGCGATGTTGTGGATCATGCGTCGCACCGGAAAACCAAACCCCGCGATGATGATCAACGGCATGCTCGCCGGCCTAGTTGGCGTTACTGCGCCGTGCGCATTCATTGCGCCGTGGGCGGCCGCGGTTATCGGTTCGATTGCCGCGGTGTTGGTGATTGAGTCGACTTATTTCGTCGAAGAACGGTTGCGCATTGATGATCCATGTGGTGCGATTAGCGTGCACGGAGTTTGCGGAACTTTAGGTTTGCTTTCAGTCGGCGTATTTGCCAACGGTTCATACGGCGCAGGATGGAACGGCTCAAATGCAACAGGTGTGTCTGGCATCATCGACGGCAACTGGGGTCAACTTGGCGCACAGGCACTCGGTGCGGTGACGATTTTGATTGTCAACTTCGGTCTGTCGTATGGGTTCTTTAGATTGCAGAATCGTTTGACCAAAGGCGGCATTCGTTCAAGTGCGGCCGACGAAATCGCCGGTCTCGACAGCGAGATGGGTGTTTCGGCGTACACCGAATTTG
>DOHD01000151.1:0-244 GCA_003535455.1 Acidimicrobium sp. | reverse complement strand
TAGCTCGTGAATTATTGCATCGATTTGATAATTTTCGGATTACGTTTGCCCTTACCGATAGGCAATATCAGCGATTTAAACTAGAAATTGAGGCACTTGGCCAGAAAGCTGAAGTTGTTGCTGGCATAACTGAAGACAGTGTTCGTTGGCGACATGACCCAGAAAACAATACCGATGCGAACTTGAATGGTTGGGAGTCAGAGTGGCAGAGTCACGCACGGCTTGCTAATTCTGACTTTATTAT
>DOHD01000091.1 GCA_003535455.1 Acidimicrobium sp. | reverse complement strand
TTTCTATGTGTACCGGTGGCGGCGCGTGGGACAACGCGAAGAAGTACATCGAAGACGGCCACCATGGCGGTAAGGGTTCTGATGCCCACAAGGCAGCCGTCATCGGCGACACAGTTGGCGACCCGTTCAAAGACACGGCCGGCCCTGCGCTTAATCCGTTGATCAAAGTGATGAACTTGGTCGCGTTGCTCGTGTTGCCGGCGATCATCAACTTGAAAGACAACGACACTGCTCGCTTGAGCATCGCCGGTGTTTCTCTCGTGATCTTGATCATCTCGATCATGTTCTCGCGTCGCAAGACGACAAGCATGGTCGCTGCCTAGTTAGCAGTTTTACAACTCATGTCAGCCCGCGTTGACTATCTCAGCAACGAGTGGATCAACGCGGTCGCCGACAGCATCAAAGCAAATAGCGAGATCATCGCCATTGCGCGCGAAAACTCCGTTTCGGTAACTCAAATCATCACGGGCACGCCACATGGCGATGTCACTTATCATCTCGAATCGCGCGACGGCAAAATAACTTTCGCCAGCGGTGCGGCAAAAGTTTCAGACATCGCGTTCACCCAAGACTGGCAAACAGCAGTTGGGGTCGCCACAGGCAAAATCAACGCCCAAGAAGCGTTCATCAGCGGCAAGATTCGATTCAAAGGCGACCACGAGCGTGTGATCGCAACTCAACCGTTGTTTCTTGCTCTTGACACCGTTTTTTCAGCCGTCAACGCCAACACGAATTTCTAACCGCAATTTGTTCGCGTGTGCGAGCAAATATTTTTAAACGAGCCCCAGGCTGCGCACGGCATCGCGTTCGTCGATTAGTTCGGCGACCGACGCATCAATCATTTTGCGACTGAAATCGTTGATCGGCAAGCCCTGCACGATGCTGTATTCGCCATTTTTGCATGTGCACGGAAACGACGAAATCAAACCAGCAGGCACGCCGTAACTGCCATCTGATGGCACCGACATGCTCACCCAGTCGCCTGCTGGTGTGCCCTGCACCCAGTTGCGCATGTGATCCATCGCGGCAGTGCCAGCTGAAGCAGCCGAAGACAAACCACGCGCTTTAATAATTGCCGCACCGCGCTTGGCAACTGTCGGAATAAAAGTTTCACGCGCCCAAGTCTCGTCGTTCACGACAGTCGCCGCATTTTTGCCATCGACTTCGCAGTTATAAAGATCTGGATACTGCGACGCCGAGTGGTTTCCCCAGATCGTCATCTTCTTGATCGAAGTCACTGGTTTGCCGACTCGCTGTGCCAACTGGGCCACGGCACGGTTGTGATCGAGTCGTGTCATCGCCGTAAATTGCTTCGGGTCGATCTCGGGTGCGTTGCTCATCGCGATAAATGCATTCGTGTTCGCTGGGTTGCCGACGACCAAAACTTTGACGTTCTTCTTTGCATTTTTGGCGATCGCCCGACCCTGCGGTTTGAAAATGCCACCATTTGCCGTCAACAAATCGGCGCGCTCCATGCCGTCTTTGCGTGGCATCGCGCCGATCAACAGAGCAATATCGGCGTCGCCGAAAGCAACGTCGGCGTTATCAGTTGTGACCACATCAACAAGCGGTGAATATGCGCAATCTTCGAGTTCCATTTTCACGCCGTTCAATGCGCCGAGCGCTGGTGTCACCTCGAGTAGTTGCAAAATAACCGGTGTGTTTACACCGAGCATCTGTCCTGAGGCGATGCGAAACAAAATTCCGTAGCCGATTTGTCCGGCAGCGCCGGTTACCGTGACGCGAACTGGTGAAGTCATAGCGCGTAAGCCTACGACAAAACCTACGGTCGACCAATTGCTTGCATCATTAAATCGGCGTAAACCTTTTGACCCGCAGGTCGAATATGAGTCTTATCGCTATACAGATATTCAGGGTGGGCCGTTGCGACCGCAAACCAATCGAGAATTTTGACATTTTCATATCTTGCGGGCAACTCGTTGATTCGTCGATTGTTGGTGTTTTGTCGCACCTCGCTCGGCACATGCACGGTGACGAACAAAACCAACGGCACATCGTGTAAAGGCACCATAATTTCATCGAGAGTTTTCTCGTCGACCGTGTTGTTCGTGCCCAGATGAATAATCACGACCGAACCGAGTCGATTAACCGACTTCATATAGTTGGCGATCTCGAGTGCCTGACGAAATGGACGACTCTTGACGGCATCAACTGTCACTCCCCGCGCGGTCAAAACATTGGCCGCGCCCAACATGACCGAATCACCGATCGCCAAAACATCGATCACTTGGCCGTCAAGAGTCGTCGTCGCCGTCACGACTTGACCAGCAATCGTCGTTGCCGTAATCGCGGCGCCAGTGTCTGTGCCCTGTCCATCGCCAAGCAAATCAACCGTGTTGCTTTCATTATCAGACAAGTTTTGGGCGATTTCATCAAGTGCGACTCGGGCAGTCGCCAAACTGACGATGCCAAAAACTGGCAACACCGACGCAAGCGCAACCAGAACAATTCGTCGTTGCCGACGCACAAGTTGGGCGCCGTATGCCGGTTCGCGAAACTCTGCCCACCATCGCGACAGCGCGCCCTGTCGCACCGGGGTTTCGATATATCGATAGCTCAACTCTGTGAGCGCGAGCGCGAGCAACACCAGAACCACAAACTCATATGGCGTCAAACCTTGGCCGGCAAAGCGTCGATAAAACTGAAACACCGGCCAGTGAAACAAATAAAAACCGTAAGATCTTCGCCCAAGCCAAACAAGCACGGGGTTGCTCAAACCTTTGGCAATAATTTTTGATCCGGGATGCACGGCGGCTGCGATCAACGCGACGCTCGCGATGTCGGTAAATAAAAATCCTCCACGAAACAAAAAGTCATAACCGACAGTGCCCGCATCGGTGCCTTCGATAACCGTGTGAAATCGCCACATCATCAAGGCCAAAGCAACC
>DOHD01000007.1:5459-5590 GCA_003535455.1 Acidimicrobium sp. | reverse complement strand
ATTTATGATTTGTTAATTCATCACGACCAAATATTGCAACCAGTGGTGATGCGTCATTGGAAACTCGACCAATTGACGGGTCTTAGCGACGAGGCCGAAAAGGCGCGTGAAGCCTTGTTTAAGCGAATTGA
>DOHD01000007.1:0-5433 GCA_003535455.1 Acidimicrobium sp. | reverse complement strand
AAGGTCGGGGCCAAGATGGCCTCTGAGCGGGTCAGCGCCTAACCGCATTCTGGTTCGGAATTTTAAATTTCTAGAGCGTCAACAAGTGGGACGTTCGACATTCGAATTGCTCCAGACTCAGTTATCAAAACCTGCTCTTCGATTTTTACGCCCTCTCGGCCGCCAACTTCGCCAATATAACTTTCAACGCAGACGCACATGTTTTCTTCAAACACACCGTCGTAGCCCCAGTCATCGAAGTCGATTGCATATGCCACAGTTGGGCTTTCGTCGACCATGCCTGCACCGTGGATCATCAACATGTATCTGTTCGGAAGAAACTTTTCAGGTACTGGCCAGCACTGCTCTGCAAAATCNNCTGAACGAAAGCCCAGGTTTGATCAGGTCGATGTTGGTCAGCAACTGTTCTTGGGCGATGTCATAGAGCATCCGTTGATTTGAAGTGGGCTTTTTGCCGGGGCAAACGTAGGTGCGAGATATGTCTGCAAGATAACCCATCGGTCCGACCATGTCAGTATCAAACGCAACGATTTCGCCCGCTTCGATTATTTTGTTGCCAGATTCTTGAAACCATGGATTTGTTCGTTGTCCTGACGCGAGAAGACGACACTCGATCCATTCGCCGTCATGGGCGATGTTGTTGTCATGTAGAACGCCCCAGAGTTGGTTCTCGGTGATGCCAGGTTTGATTGACTCGCGCATGCGATTGACCGATACATCGCAAACATCTATTGCGAGCTGCAAACATTGAATCTCTTCGGGCAACTTGATCATGCGTGCTTTTTCGATGGGCTCTTGGGCGTCAAATAGTGAGATACCAGCATCGATAAAGTGCTTCGCTGCCCATGGTTCACAACGGTCAACAGCCATTCTTTGATCGGCGCCTCCGTATTGTCGCATCAGCGAGATGATGTCACGCGACCACAGTTCTATTTTCTCTTCTGATCGTGGGCCTGTCATGAAATAAAAATTAGAGACGCCGGTTCGCAACTCGTCGATGGTTTCAAGACCTTCCGATAGGTGTTTGCCGGTGCCGTATTCGAACATGACGACTGGCCCATCAATCGGGACAAAGACGTACCGGCCGGGAGCATGCATTGTCCATACCATCATGTTGCGTGAGCCGGTTGCGTATCGAATATTCATCGGGTCGCTCAAAAGGGCGGCCCCGTAGCCGTGATTAGCAAGTTGCTGACGAAGTTTTGCGAGACGACCCAACCGAAGTCTGACTTCGTTGATTTCTGAGATGCGACCTTGAACGTCAATCGCCAATTCGGCGATGTGTGGCGTGAATGAATTCGAATAAAAAGATTCTCGTGAAGTTGTCGGGCGTTGTTGAGCAGACCCGTAGATGCGACTCACTGCTCCCATGGTGGTGTCCAGTCTCCGTCGAGTCGCATTGAGATCTTGGCGTCGTCTTCGATTCGCTTGACAACATGCAATTCGGCGGCGTTTGCGCCGTATCGCTCTTTGGCTAATGAAAAAGCATTTCGTGCGGCGTCAGTCATCGGCAGAGAAGCCGTGACGGCCGAGCCGAGTTCTTTGATTAGATTGAGATCCTTCATGCAGAGGTCCAGCGAAAACGACGGGTCATAATGTCCGGCGAATATTGATGGAGCATCGTGCCTAGCGACAAAACTATCGCCGACACTCTCTTTGATTGCATGCCAAAGAGTGCCTAGTTCAACACCGTTGCCGATTCCGATTGCGAAACCTTCGCCGAGCGCCGCTGCGGCGATGAACCACAATTGATTGGTTACGAGTTTCACGACATTTCCAGTACCTCTCGGGCCACAGTGAATTACAAGCCCGAGATGATTGAGAACAGGTGTAACTTTTGCGACCGAGTCAAGATCGCCGCCGATGAAAAGTGTGAGTTTGCCGTTTCGCGCACCATCGACGGCGCCTGTGACCGGACAATCGACCACTTGAACACCAATTGGCGCAGATGCGGCAATTGCTTCGATTAATTCTTTTCGATTTGTCGTGAGATCAACCCATATTGATCCTGATTTTAGACTTGCAAGCGCGCCGTTGTCGCCAGTCATAACGGCCTCGACATGGTCGGGCCGAGGCAAAGACGTGAGAAAAATTTCTGCGCCGATTGCGCATTCAGCGGCTGATTTTGCCGCATGTGCGCCATGATCAACCACGCGCTTCAGAGATTGCTCATTGATATCGAAGGCTGTGACTTGATATCCAGCGTGAACCAAACGAAGACACATTGGCGCGCCCATATTGCCGCAGCCAATAAAGCCAATTTTTGGTTTTGAGTGGTCCACGTCTTTTGCCCGATTCATCTTCACATTGACAATAATTGATAGATACATATTTGAACACACATGAGAGACCTATATACGTGGATATAATTTCGGCGGACATGAACAAAACTAATATCAAGGCCGAAGTTTCGGATACTTGGCTTCGTGCATTTGTTGCCGCGACTCGGTGCGGCAGTTTTAGCGCTGCTGCGAATCACTTGGGCGTCGGTCAGTCGGCGATCACACATTCTGTTGCCCGCCTAGAAAAAGCCTTGGGCGTAAGGCTTTTTATCAGAACATCTGATGGAATATTGCCGACTGCGCAAGGTGCGAGTCTTTTTGAAAGAATCGCACAGCCATATGTCGAAATTGACAAAGCTGTTGATCTTGCTCGACCAAACCAAGACGACCCAAGCGTCACGCTCTCGGTGTCTACCTCGCTAGCTACATATTGGTTGATGCGGAGGTTGGCGAAATATAAGCGCGAACATCCGTCGGTGCATTTAAGAATAATCACTCGCGATACTGATGCTTCGGTGGGCATCGACGATGCCGACCTATGGATTCCGCTTGGCAACGTAGATCGAGCTGACCTAGTTGCAACGAGGTTTTGTGACGAAGAGGTTGGCGCTGTGGCGGCTCCGGAGATTGCCGAGCAAATTAATAGAGATGGCTTGCAATCAATTTCGAAAGCGCGTCTGATCAATCTTGAACAACGATTTTCAGCCAGGTTCAGTTGGCAAATGTGGTTTGATCATTATGATTTCGAGGGTGACAACCTTGACATAGCTTACGAGTCAAATGACTATTCGTTGGTATTACAGGCCGCAATTGACGGTGAGGGTGTCGCGATCGGCTGGACGCACCTGGTCGCAGACCTTCTCAACGACGGAAAATTGGTACGTGTAGGCGGAACCATTCGAACGCACAATCCATTTCAGATTCTTTATCGCAAAGGCCTGCCACTGAGCGAGGCAACGGCGTCTGTGTTGGATTGGATGACAAAACAAGGTCAAGAAACACTTTCGGTTGATTGACTCGACGAGTCAGGCATCACTTTTTGTCACGGCCGCCATTGATTCTATTCCGAACCGAATCGCTCAAAATAGCCTGAAAAATTAGTTATCTCGTCGAGTTGTGACGTAATGTTTTTTCGTGAAGTGAATTTGGTCATTAATTTAATTCACTAGCAGAACGAAAAATAGCCAAAATAAAAACTTACGGGGGATCAATGTCAACAATTGAGCAAACTACAAAAGAAGTCTCGGCAAATGGTTTGTCGCGACGCCATTTCATTCAGGCAGTAGCAGCAACGGGTGTGGCAATTCCGTTTGCACAAATGATCGGTGGCTCGGGTGCAGGTGCAGCCGGTGGAACATTAAAAATCGCAACAGGCAAGCAAGAGCATGTCGCGGCACCATGGGAAACCTCGGGTGGCAGTCTTTTTATCTTGAGCATGGTTGGCGAATGGCTTTGCTATCAGAAGCCCGACGGACTTCTTGAGGCACGCATTGCTGAGAGTTGGACATCATCTTCAGACGCGAAGCAGTGGAGTTTCAAAATTCGTCAAGGAGTGAAATTTAATGATGGCACGGCACTTACTGCTGATGATGTTGTTTACACTTTCACGTCTATTTTTGACAAGACAATCACAAAAGGTGTTTCACGTAGCAAAGGAAACTACGACAACATTCTTGATCCAAAAGGTGTAGTCAAAGTCGACGCCAACACTGTGCAATTTAACTTACTGCAAGCAGTGGCGAACTTTCCTTACTTTGTTTCATCGGCCGCGTACGGCATGTGCATAATCAAGAAAGGTGCATTCGGTGGCGCAGGTTGGGAAAAGACGATGATCTCGGCTGGCCCGTGGAAGATGGTGAGCCATGTCAATACCGAAACAACTGTCTACGAAAAGAATCCTTATTACTGGGATACAAAATTCAATCCTGGTTTCGACAAAGTCGAGTTGATTCAGTATCTCTCGGCAGCAACTGCGGTGCCATTGTTGAAGACAGGCAAACTTGACTACATCGCGGCCCTCGAGGCAGCAGACGCCCTTGCTCTCGATAAATCAAAGTTCAATGTCACTACTACGAAAATGGGCGCTGGCGGCTTGCATGCACACATGCGATCGAACTTTGGTCCATTTCAGGACAAGCGAGTCCGTGAAGCAGCCGCATTGACGATCGATCGTGTCGGCTACATCAAGGGCGTGCTCAAGGGTCTCGGTGGTGTGATCGCAAACGACAGTGTCATGGACGCGTATCCATCGGCCGACAAGTCGGTGCCGCAACGCAAGCAAGATCTTGCTCGTGCAAAAGCATTGATGAAAGAGGCGGGTGTGCCAAATGGTTTCAAGGTTGATCTTTCATCTTGGGCACGTGATGACATCAACAAGTATGCGAAATTAATCAAGACATCTTTTGCCAAAATTGGCATCAAGGTGAACTTGGTTATTGACGGTTCAGATGGCGGCTCGGCAGTTTATTACACATACGATCCGTATCCATCGAAGCCGGGCAAAGTCAACCAATTCGACAACCACTCTTGGTTGGCGTCAAATCTTGGAATCACCGAATGGTCGGGTCGAGGTGTGCCAGATACATACCTGATGCGCGAATATCGATCGACGGGTGACTGGAGCGGTTGCATGCTTGATAGTCGTGAAATGGATGCTGCGGTTGATGCCTACCTGCAGGCGCTTTCGGCATCGGCAAAGAAGAAAGCAAGCAAAAAGATTCAAGAAGTGAGTCTTGCCGAGACACCATATTTGATCGTCAATACAGCGATCAATGTCACGGCCGCCCGCAAGACCGTGACCGGTATGGAAATCAACGGAATGCTTCAAATCGATTGTCGTAAGGCAAAAGAGGTTTAAGAATTACGTGTAAGTAGGGCTTAATTTCCCTGGATAAGGCAAATACATAACGAATTCTGGGCTCAGAATTCAACCCGATTTTGAGCCCAGATTCGCACTAGTTCACTCCAGCTCGGCCAGCCAATTGGTGGGCTTGCAGGGGTGTGTCGTTTGACATATAGTGTCAGGACGGCTTGGTGGGGTCGTGAGTTGAATTTAAGTTCACCATTTGTACTATCCAAAAAAGGGGAAATTAAATAATGTCAACAATTGAGCAAACAGCAAATGAAGTTTCGACAAACGGTTTGTCGCGAC
>DOHD01000006.1 GCA_003535455.1 Acidimicrobium sp. | reverse complement strand
TCAGTTTGCCGGTGTTGCGATGGGCGATACGCGTGGCGAGTTCTTGCATGCTGACGTAAGCGATTGCCTCGAACAGGTCGAGCGGCGCGGGCACTTGACCACCACGCACCTGTTGCATTCGACCGCGTTCAAGAGCAACTGGGTCAAGTGCACGCGTCACTGTCAAATAATCACGAATGACAATTGAGTGGCGACCTTCTTCGGCCGTCCAGTTTCGACCCCACTCGCCATATGCGCCGTCGTTGCCAAAAAGTCGATTGATGTCACGCGAGTAGTACGGCAAATTATCTTCGGTTAGCAAATTGACGAAAAGAGAGCCCCGAACCGCATCGGACATTTTTATTTCATCAGAGCCAAAGTCTGAGTCTGAATCACTCCATTGTTCGCCTGGCACAAAATCTTTGCCGCGACTATATGGAATCATCTCGTGAGGAAACCACTCTTTGGCAACGCCCAAGTGCCTGTTCAAGAGTTCTTCGGCGACTGGTTCGATCTCTTTGAGCAGTGCAAGTTCTTCCATAATTAGACACTAACTCGCGAGACGGTCGACAAGTCGCTGTAACGGTGTGTGATAATCGTCAAGCAGTGTCATGTTTGCCTGACGCATCTGAGCGTTTTCAAGCACCGAATTCGCCGGCCGTTTGGCTGGTCGTTGCGGGCGCAGGTCGGCAGTCGCAATTGGTTTCACGCGATTTGGGTCGAGCTCGGCGGCACGCAAAACATCTTGGGCAAAACCGAACCAACTAGTTGCGCCTTGATTTGTGACGTGCCAAATGCCCGCGCGCGACTGAGTCGCAAAGTCAATTAACACTGGCGCAAGGTCGCTAGTAAAAGTTGGCGAACCAATTTGATCGTCGACAAATGTCAGTGTTGGGCTGGTCGATGCCAGGCGCAAAATCGTCTTAACCATGTTGTTGCCGTGCTCACCACAAACCCACGAGATGCGCACGACTGCATCAAGACTCAAATCGACGGCCTGCTCGCCCGCGAGCTTGCTCGCGCCATAGACCGATTGCGGGTTTGGCAAATCGCTCTCTATATAGGGAGTCGACTTTGTACCGTCGAAGACATAATCGGTCGATATATATATGACTCGAGCGCCAACCTGACGCGCCGCATTAACCACGTTTGCGGTGCCATCACCGTTTATTCGAATCGCTTTTTGCGGGTCTGATTCGCAGGCATCAACTGCTGTCCATGCGGCGGCATGAATTACTACGGCAGGCGCAACTTGCGCGAATTTGCGCGCGACTTGGTCTCGGTCGGTGATATCGAGATCGGCGTGCGAAGTCGCGACAACTTCGAGGCCCGAACGTTTGGCGCTTGCGACCAGATCAGTTCCAAGTTGACCAGCACTACCCGTGATTAAAACTTTCACTATTTTTTCGCTTTCAGCGGCTCCCACCACCAGCGATTGTCGCGATACCAATTCACGGTCGCTTCAAGTGCTTCATCTAGCGAGCGTGACCGCTTCCAGCCGAGTTTGGTGATCTTGGTGATGTCAACCGAATAACGCCGATCGTGACCCAGTCGATCAGCCACATACTGCACACTTGACTCATCTTTGCCTAGTAGTTGCAGAAGTTTGTCGACTAGCACGCGATTTGCGGTTTCGTTTCCAGCGCCGATGTTGTAGATCTCACCTGGTTTGCCGTGCTCAAGTGCGAGATGCACGCCTGAACAGTGATCGTCGACATAGATCCAATCGCGTTCGTTAAGGCCGTCACCATATAACGGAATCTTTTTGTTGTCGAGCAGATTTGTTGTGAACAACGGAATCGCTTTTTCTGGGTATTGAAACGGACCAAAATTATTTGTGCACCGTGTGACGACGACTGGCGTGCCGTGCGTCGAAAAATATGACAGTGCGATCAAATCGCTGCCGGCCTTTGATGCTGAATATGGGCTTCGCGGCTCAAGCGGGTCGCTCTCACGCGACGAACCGGTCTCTACCGAGCCATAGACCTCATCGGTGCCGATGTGCAACACTCGAGCGATGTTCAGTCGTCGTGCAGCATCGATGACGACATTCGTGCCAAAGCAATTAGTCAAAATAAAGTCTTCACTGCCAGCGATCGAACGATCGACATGGCTCTCTGCGGCAAAGTGCACGACGGCATCGTGACCAGCCATCGCTGACTCAACATCGCCGGGTTGACAGATGTTGCCTTTGACGAACTTGAATCTCGGGCTGTCATCGACATCTTTAAGCGTCGACAAGTTTCCGGCATAAGTCAGCGAGTCATAAACGGTGACTTCATGATCGGTGTTGGCAAAAACCCAACGCACATAATTCGAGCCGATAAAACCGGCACCGCCAGTAACAAATATCTTCATTTGACTTATGTTCGCATCGGCCAAAACGGGCGAACTTGATCATTGATCGCATCGCGAGTGGGGTTTGCCGCGTCGCGTTCAGACAAGATCGGCTCCGCGATGCCCCAGTCGGCGTCAACTGCTTTGTCGTTGTATGCCAAACCCAATTCATCTTTCGGGTTGTAATAACTGTCGACCAGATATGTGATCGTCATGTTGGTCAGCGAAGCAAAACCATGTGCAACACCAGGCGGAATAAAAATGCCTCGATGATCGTG
>DOHD01000075.1:2484-5555 GCA_003535455.1 Acidimicrobium sp. | reverse complement strand
CGACCAGCGACTTTGCATTGGCACTTGAAACGAAGCGCTCGACAATCGTTACTTCACTATTTTCATTGGCATCGACAACTAGATCGCGAATATGCGACAACGCCTGACTCATCGAGAAAATGAGTGATCACAATTGGCTCTGCAACAACCTGGTTCTTGGCGGTCATAATCGCCGTCAGTTGAGCATGTTGACCGTTCAAGTCTTCGAAAATGTCGGTCGATATTCGTGGTGCCACATTTGTAGTCGATGAAACAGTTTGTTGTGCGGCACTTGAAGCATCGATTTTTGTCGAGAGTTTGCCGAGTTTGAATCTGTCTAGGTCGAGTTCGCCGATGCGGCTATAGCGCCAGATCTCTTCATCAACAGTTGGCAACGCGATTGTGCTCATTTGCGTTTGCGCTTTTTCTTTTTATTTTTTTTCTCTTTAATCTCTGCGGCAATATCGCTTGCCATCGCGTTGATGATCGACTCGGCCTCGCTCAATACAGAAGCCGCACTGCCGTCGCGCACGCTTGCTGGTTCTTCAGGAGTCGCAGTCGGCACGACCGAGCCATGCGCCCAGCCAATGTCTACTGCGCGGTGATCGAACTTGGCGCAATCGTCCGGGCAACGCCATGGTGCATCAGGCGCCAAATCGAGCCTGCATCGTCGCATCGCATCGCCGTTTGAATATGTGCGACTCTCAAAGTGTTTGCACTCGGTACGCATCGCCATAACAAAAATTTACTGCAGTTGGCTTGTCTCAGCCGACCGAGCCTTCCATTTGCAATTCGATGAGGCGACTCCACTCGACGGCGTATTCCATTGGCAGGGTTCGTGTTACCGGTTCGATGAAACCGTTGACGATCATGCTCATCGCCTGCTCTTGCGAGAGACCGCGACTCTGCAAATAAAACAGTTGCTCATCGGCGATCTTTGAAACGGTTGCTTCGTGGCCGATCTGGGCATCGCGAGCGCCGACTTCCATGTAAGGAAGTGTGCGACTTTCGCTTTGCTCGTCGAGGATCAGCGCGTCACATTGCACGTGGCTCTTGCAATTCTCGGCACCCTCTTCGACCCGCACCAAGCCACGATATGCAGTGATGCCGCCATCTTTTGAAATCGACTTCGAAACAATTTTTGACGACGTTTCAGACGCCGCATGAATCATTTTTGCGCCTGCGTCTTGGTGCTGACCAGCGCCCGCATATGCCACCGACAAAACTTCACCAGTTGCTTTTGGCCCCATCAAATAGACGCTCGGATATTTCATGGTCAGTTTCGAGCCGATGTTGCCATCGATCCACTCCATGTGGCCCTCAGTCTCGACTCGCGCACGCTTGGTGACCAAGTTGTAAACATTTGGCGACCAGTTTTGAATCGTCGTATAAGTGACATGAGCACTTGGCTTGACGACGATCTCGACGACGGCCGAATGCAGCGAATCTTTGGTGTAGACAGGCGCCGAACAACCTTCGATGTAGTGAACTTTTGAACCTTCGTCGGCGATGATCAGCGTGCGCTCGAACTGGCCGGCATTCTCAGAGTTGATTCTGAAGTAAGCCTGCAGAGGCATTTCGCATTCGACACCTGGTGGCACATAAATGAACGAACCACCCGACCACACCGAAGTATTCAGCGCGGCGAATTTGTTGTCACCCGGCGGTATCACCGAACCAAAATATTGTTTTACAAGATCTGGGTATTCGCGAAGTGCGGTATCCATGTCGCAAAAAAGAATGCCGAGTTTTTCGAGGTCTTCGCGATTGCGGTGAAACACGACTTCGCTTTCGTATTGTGCCGTGACACCCGCAAGATACTTGCGTTCAGCTTCAGGAATACCCAACTTCTCGTAGGTGTTGCGCATTTCTTCTGGCAGGTCTTCCCATTCGTCGACTTGCGCGGTTGCCGGCTTCAAGTAGTAATAGATGTCTTGAAAGTCGATGTCGGGCATGTTGACCGCGAACCAGTCGAGCATCGGCTTGCGATCGAAAGTTTGCAGCGAGCGCAGACGCATCTTGCGCATCCATTCGGGCTCGCCTTTCCACCACGAGATTTGTTCGACGACGCCCGTGTTTAATCCTTTGACCGGTTCGAATGCATATTCGACTTCATCGCTCCAACCGAGTTGGTACTTAGAGAGATCGAGATCAAATGAGGTCAAATCGGGGCTCCTGGTGATGGCTAATCAAACTATTTAATTAGCACTATCTGCATAGTAACAATTATCGGGGGCAAATGCTCGGTCGTCGACGGTTGTTCGACACAGCGCTGCACGCAACACAGATAGCGTGACGATCTTCATGGAACGCTTTGGACTCGTCGGTTTGCCCAATGCGGGTAAGTCATCTTTATACAACGCATTGACGGGTTCGAATGCCCTTGCGGCGCCGTACCCGTTTGCGACCAAAGATCCGAATATTGGCATGGCCAAGGTGCTCGACCCGCGACTTGATGCACTCGCTGAAATGTCGAAGACGCAAAAAACTGTCTACGCCACGGTTGAGGTCGTCGACATCGGTGGTCTGGTCGAGGGCGCAAGCAAAGGTGAAGGACTCGGCAACAAGTTTCTCGCCAACATTCGCGAAGTGGACGCAATCGTGTTCGTGTTGCGGGCGTTCGCCGACGACGATATTCCGGGGCCGAGCGACCCGCTCGAACATTTGCGCGTACTCGAGATCGAACTTGCGCTCGCCGACCTCGAATCGGTCGAGACAAAAATTAATCGGATGCAAAAAGCGGCGCGAATGGACAAGTCGCTCGAAGAAGAGCTCGTGGCGTTGACTCGTGCGCAAGAAAATTTGGCCGAAGGTCGACCGCTGTATCGGGCGACGCTCTCGAAAGATGATTTGGCGTTGTTGGCGCCGCATTTTTTGTTGACGACTCGGCGCGTGCTGGCTGTTGTCAACGTCGCCGAAGACGACTTGGCGCGAATTGCTGAATTCGAAGAACTCGTGCGCAAAGAACTTGCGCCACCTGGTTCGGCAAGTGCAAGTCAGGTCGAAGTTTTGGGCATGAGCGTGCAACTCGAGGCCGAAGCGGCGCAACTTGACACCAAAGATCGCAAAGAAATGCTCGAGGCACTTGGCCT
>DOHD01000075.1:2208-2461 GCA_003535455.1 Acidimicrobium sp. | reverse complement strand
GAAACTCGTGCGTGGACATTTCATGCGGGTTCGAAAGCGCCAGAATGCGCCGGCAAAATTCACAGCGATCTGCAACGCGGGTTCATTCGCGCCGATGTCATTGCCTGGGACGAACTTTTGCGCATCGGCTCTTGGAACAAGGCGAAAGATCTTGGCAAGATTCGTGTCGAGGGCAAAGATTACGAAGTCGTCGATGGCGACACTCTTGAAATTCGCCACAACACTTAAACCACGCACTTAAAAAACGAGCGCG
>DOHD01000075.1:0-2167 GCA_003535455.1 Acidimicrobium sp. | reverse complement strand
CAGGCGCAAGTTTTGTCGAGTTTGAACATTGCCGACACCTCGGCGACGCGTCGACGTGGTTTGATCGGCCAAACCGAAATTGAGACGCCACTGCTCATCGACTCTTGCAAGTGGATACATACCTTCGGTGTTAAGTGCCCGATTGATGTCGCATATCTCGACGCCGAGATGCAGGTGATCAAAGTTTCGAAGATGAAACCGTCACGATTGGCAATGCCAGTTCTCAGTGCCAAACATGTTCTTGAAGCTAGCGCTGGCACTTTCGAAAACTGGGGGCTTGTCGTCGGCCACACGCTCGAAGCGCGTCGCACATGACGAGCGAATCTTCGAAAGATTCGCGAGGCGCGACAAGTGGCGGTGCACTAGTGCTTGTGGCGACGCCAATCGGCAATCTCGGCGACATGTCGCAACGCGCGGTTGATGCTTTAAATCGCGCCGAAATAATTTGTTGCGAAGACACACGACACTCGGGCAAATTGCTGGCACATTTCGGTGTCGTCGGCAAAAAGTTGATCGTGATCAACGAGCACACCGAATATGAAGCGCGCGAAGAAATCGTCGGCTTGGTCGCCTCGGGCAAAACCGTTGCTTTAATAACAGATGCGGGCACTCCCGGCATCAGTGACCCAGGCGAACGACTCGTCGTCGCGATGGTCAACGCAGGTTTGCAAGTTGCGGCAATACCCGGGCCATCTGCCCTGACGATGGCCCTCGTAATAAGTGGTCTGCCAACGTCACGTTTTGTATTCGAAGGATTTTTGCCGCGCAGCGGCGCAGAAAGAACTGAGCGTCTCGCAACAGCGACCACCGAATCTCGAACAACTATTTATTATGAAGCGCCTCATCGACTGGCCAAGACTCTGAGCGATCTGACGACCGCATGTGGCGCGATGCGCCGAGTCGTGATTGCTCGCGAACTTACAAAACTGCATGAAGAGATTTGGCGTGGCACACTGCAAGAAGCCAACATGCGCTTTTCTGAAACCGAACCGCGAGGCGAGTTTGTGATCATCCTCGAGCCGGCAAAACCACCTGCACCGCCGACAAACGAAGAACTGATCGAGGCGATTAGAGCCGAAATTGCCAAAGGTGTAAGCCGTAAAGATTCTGCTGCTCGAGTTTCGGCGCGGTTCGGTGTTGCCAAACGCGCCGTATACGAACTCGCACTTCAACTTCGCGACGACAATTAATCACGCATCTAACGGCCAGCAGCAACCCAAAAACTCTAAGATATAACAGTGAAAAAGTTCTCGGCGACGACACCTATTTACTATGTCAACGCCAAACCCCACCTCGGGCACGCCTATACGACGATTGTCGCTGATGCGGTTTGTCGATGGCACAAACTTTGCGGCGATGATGTGCATTTGTTGACGGGCACCGACGAACACGGTCTGAAGATTCAGCAATTTGCCGACGCCGAAGGCATTTCGCCTAAGCAGTTTGTCGACAAGATCGCGCCGTTGTTCGCCGATGCGTGGCAACGTCTCAACATTGATGTCAGCGACTTCATCCGCACCACCGAAGAGCGACACAAGATCGGCGTGCAAAAACTTCTACAGGCTTGCTATGACGCTGGCGACATCGAAGTTGACACGTATCGCGGTCACTATTGCGTGGCATGCGAGGCCTATTACACGCCCGAAGAACTCGACAACGACAAGTGCAAGATTCACAACACGAAAGCCGAGTATGTCGAAGAAGAAAACTATTTCTTTCGTCTTTCTCGCTATGAAGAAAAACTTCTCAAGTGGTATGCCGATCACCCTGATGCGATCAAACCCGACCACCGCGTCAACGAAGTGACTGGTTTCATCAAACAAGGTTTGCGCGACTTTTCAGTCAGCCGAAAAACCCTGACGTGGGGCATCGAACTGCCGTGGGACAAATCACACGTCGCATATGTTTGGTTCGACGCACTCGCCAACTACATCACCGCCCACGGCTACGGCACCGACGACAAACAATTCGCCACGAAATGGCCCGTCGATTATCACTTCATCGGCAAAGACATAATTCGTTTTCACTGTGTCTATTGGCCCGCGATGTTGATGTCGGCAGGTTTAGAACCACCGAAAGGTTGGGCGGTTGGTGGATGGTTGCTTGTCGGCGGCGAAAAAATGTCGAAGACAACGGGCAACGTCGTGAACCCACTCGACTTGATCGA
>DOHD01000182.1:1525-2520 GCA_003535455.1 Acidimicrobium sp. | reverse complement strand
GTCGCAGCCCCAAAATTGTCGACGAGTTGAAGGCGAGTGTCTGAAGTTTCGCGAACGCTGGCAACTCGCATCGGGGCGACTGTGACCGAGCCTTTGACGATCAAGAGATTTAATTGTTCGGCGACGCGTGGCGCCATGCGATGGCGATGAATCTCCCAGAAGCGCATCGCGTGACGCAAGAACCTGCGCCTTTCGCCGTCGTCAAAAGACTGCCAAAGCGACTGGGTCATCGGGCGAAGTGAGTTGACCGCGGCGCGCCAGTCACTTTGCTCACGCAACCACCGCAGGGCACTGCGACTATTGGCAAAAGTTTTTGGGGGCTTTGGTAGTTCAGACATTTTGGCGTGCTCACGAGGCAACAGCCCGTGGCGCGAGAACGCGCTAACCGTCGCACCGCATGCGACCAGCGAGAGCGCAACATCGACAAAAGTTAAACCAGTGCCGATACAAGCAACACGGTCGCCGCTTTTGATATTGCTCAGCGCGTTCGGCGCCCATGGGTCGACGATGATGCGATCGTGAGGCTTGATAAAGCTTGGGCAGACTGGCGCCGAGTTTCCGGTTGCCACGACAACCGCGTCGTGCATCGCAACCGAGTTTTCTTGAAGTGTGAGCGCAATTCTATTTTTCGGGTTGATGTCAGTGACCAAATGTTGCGAATGTCGTACCGTGGCGAACTTGTTCTCGCGCAGTGTGTTGGCAAGAGTCTCACGCAGATACACGCCGTATCGACGTCGTTCGACGAAGTCGCCGTCGTCGGCACCAGCCCAATCGCGAAAATGTGTGGGCAGTTCGACAAACGCCGACATACCGATCGCAGGAACATTGAGCAGATGTTGCGCATCAGTTGTCGAGTAGGCGACACCTTCACCAAGTTGTTGTCGCGGCTCATAAACAGTGATCTCGACTTGCGACTGCGCGAGGTTTGCGAATTTTGCGAGATTTATAGCCAGCAATGTTCCGCTTGCGCCGCCGCCGATAATTGCAATTGAGCG
>DOHD01000182.1:0-1509 GCA_003535455.1 Acidimicrobium sp. | reverse complement strand
TAAGCCATGAGCCAACACGAGGCCTATCGCAACAAACGCACTAGTTACTACTGGGCAGTTGCCGCCGGCATTGTCTATCTAACTATTTTGGTTGCGCGAGTTTGGGGCGCCCATCGATTTTTGCACTTCGAAGAGTCGGCAATGGTTGGCGCAAGCCGCACTCTGCCGATAACAGCAGTGTGGGACGACCACGCCTACGGGTTTGTTTGGTCGTGGATTTTAAGTGAAATTGCGTCAATCTTTGATATTGCTCTTATGCCGATTATTTTCGTGAGTCTTGCAACTTTGACTTGGCTCGCGAGCGCCCTATGGATGTTTTTTGTGCTGATTCGGACTGGAATATCGAATATGGGTGCATTTTGTGGACCTCTCGCGCTCTGTTTATTGCCGCTCCCTGATGTTGCATATATAGGTATTGTCTCAAGTGTCGGATTTCCACTTGCCGTGGCAATGATTTCCACCGTATCGCTTGTAGAGGTCTCAAGCAGTCGACGAATGGCGCGAGTCGAATTATTGCTTATTATTCTGATTGCGGCTTCAACGCCCCCGGCGTTAGTCGGTGCAGGTGTGGCCGCACTTTATTGCTTGCTGCGAAAAGGCTCAATTCGTGCAAACCTGATTCGTTTAGCGTGCATTCTTCTAGGAGCAGTAGTTTCTATCATGGTCTTCAAGTTTCAAGACCCACAGATGGCCTACCTCGGCGAGTGGGTTCCGACTGGTGGTTATGAGCGTGATGTTTTGCAGCGGCTTACTGAAGCAGGCGCGTTCATAACTCGAGAGCGGGCGAGCGTCGGGGTGGTTCAGACATTGCGAAATATTCCGGGAACGCTACGGTTTGTGATCACCCAGTTTTATCCAGAGCCCTGGGCATCTCGAGCGATACTCGAAACTGGTGGAGTGGCAAAGTTGCTGCAAGTTGTATTGCCGTTGTCGTTTGTGGCCGTGATTGTGACGATTCTTAGTCGCATGCGAAACCGAAAAATCGACTCTCCGACGATGCGGGCAGCAATTTGGCTGTTCATAGCTGCTGCGATCTCGGTCGCAGTGCAACATTTATTGGTCGGTCAATTGACGTTGCGACAATACTTGTTTCTTCCGCTCGCACTTTTTTGGATGGGAGTGTTGGTGTTGATGAGTGGGGCGGTAGTCGCGCGTTCTGGCCGAGCAGTCGCACTTTTGGCGCCGTTAGTTATTGTTTTCATATTCGCAGCCGCACAGAATTTTCGTGACCCATTTCAAGAAAACCCTCGCCAAGGTGGCACGGGTAGGTACGCGGCAACAGATCTTTGGCGGCCCGCAATTCAAAAAGCCCGTGAGGCATGCACGAAACTAGATGATGACGCCGTCGTGGTGATTTCGCAATTCAATCAAAGCGACGAAATAATCGAACAAATGTCGAGAACATCAGGTTTAAAGAAGGCCTGGTTTGATCACTCGTTTGTTGCTAGATGCAGAGTAATTGCAGATAGATAATTGCAATTGAGCGCGTCACGCCGAGAGACGCTAGCA
>DOHD01000174.1 GCA_003535455.1 Acidimicrobium sp. | reverse complement strand
GACTCGTCCGACAACAAGAACAAAATCGTTCGCGCAAGTTCGTCTGGCTTGATCAATCGACCCAGAGGCTGATCGCTTTCTGCTTTTTGCAGCCAGCCATCTTGTGCATTGTGCCACTTTCGTTGAGTCGCATCTTCGGTCGGCGTGTCCATCCAACCGGGGTTGAGCAGGTTCACTCGAATTCGATCACGCATCAACGAATACGCACAATTGCGGGTCAAAGAGTGCAACGCACCTTTCGAAATTGCATAGTGGGTCAAGTTCACATCACCGCCATATCCGGTGACGCTGCCGATATTGACAACGGCACCGCCGACGCCTTCGCGCTTCATGATTTTCGCGCAACCTTGAATCAACATAAAAGGCGCCCGCACATTCACCGCCATCATCGAATCGAACATGTCTGGCGTCGTGTTCCAGACGCTGCCACGCGATGTCTCGGCCGCCGAATTAAGCAAACCATGCACGACGCCAAATGTCTTGTCGACCATTTCAACAATGCGTGACGGCTCGTCTGGCTTCGCCAAATCTGCCGAGATAAAAATCGTCTTGGTGCCAAGACTGGTCAATTCTTTTGCCAAGGCCTCACCCGTTTTGGTATCACGACCAACAAGGGCCAAGCCGGCCGCCCCACGCTCAACTGCTAATCGCGCCACACATTCACCAACACCGCGCGATGCGCCACTCAGCAAAAGCACTTTTCCGTGCATGCTCGAAAAACTTGCTGTTGATTCACTCATAAATTTTGCCTACCAGCCAATTCGTTGTTTCTTTTTACCTTCACGCATTACTTCGCCTGCCTTGAGCACTTCTTGACGATGGCTCGTTGTTGGCACGCCGACTTCCCAGAATGAACCGCCCTCGGTCCAATCATTTGAGCTTGTCTTGATGACGATCACATGAGTTCGATCAGACTTTCTTGCACGCGCATACGCTGACTCTAATTCGTCGATTGATTTCACTGTTTCGGCGATCGCACCCATCGACTCGGCATGTTTGGCGAAGTCGACATAAACAAGATTCTGCACATCACAGTCGGCAATCTGATTGTTGAATGGCACGCCTCCCTGATTGACCTGCAATCGATTAATCACGGCGTAACCTCCGTTGTCGCACACGATCACGATCAACTTGTGTCCGTAAAGCACCGAGCTATAAATGTCGCTGTTCATCATCATGTATGAACCATCACCGACGAACGAGATCACTTCGCGATTGGGCATCGCCATTTTTGCGCCCCATGCACCCGAAAGTTCGTAGCCCATGCACGAAAACCCATACTCGCAATCAAAAGAACCCTGCGACTTTGCTCGCCAACCATTGTTCAATTCACCCGGAAACCCGCCCGCGGCAGTGAGCACATAGTCGCCTGGTTGCGCCAAACGATCGGCGACGCCAACCACCTGCGCATACGTGGCCAACTTGTTCGAATCTTTTTTGGCGATGCCGTCTATATATAGGTGATACTTGGCGACCTCAGACTGGGCGGTCTTTGACCAAGAGTCTGGCGCGCGCCAATTTTCGAGACGACTCGACATCTCGCCGAGTGTCACACGCACATCGGCAACAACTGGTAGAGACCGATGTTTGACCGCGTCAAATCGGGCGGTGTTCACCCCGATGAACTTTGTCTGCTCGTTGCTGAATATTGTCCACGAACCCGTTGTGAAATCTTGTAGCCGTGTACCCAAAGCCAAAACTACATCGGCTTTTGCCGCCAAATTGTTCGCCGCCTCACAACCAGTCACACCCACCGGCCCAGAATTCAACGGATGCGAAGCCATCAGCGACGCCTTACCTGCGACAGTTTCGACAACCGGTATGTTGTGTTTCGTTGCGAAGTCGCCCAGTTCTTTTTCTGCCAACGAATAGTGCACACCGCCGCCGCAAATAATCAACGGCTGTTTTGCCTTTTTCAGCACTTCAATAGCCGAATCAAGTTCGTTCGTATCGGCGCGTGGTCGAATCAAAGTATGCACTACTTTTTCGAAAAACGCCTCAGGAAAATCAAAACTCTCGGCTTGCACATCTTGTGGCAAACCGATAAACGCCGGTCCACATGTCGCTGGGTCAAGCATCGTCGATACCGCATGTGGCAGAGACTGCAACAATTGCTCGGGGGCGACAATTCGATCCCAATATCGCACGACAGGTTTGAACGCATCGTTCACAGTCACCGAAGGGTCGGCGAAATTTTCTGACTGCTGCAAAACTGGGTCGGGTATACGGTGCACAAAAGTATCGCCAGCCAAAAACAAGACCGGCAAACGGTCGACAAATGCGACACCCGCACTGGTCACCATGTTCAGTGCGCCGGGCCCGATCGAAGAACTGGCGACCATTATTTGTTGGCGTCGCCGTGCTTTGGCAAAACCTACTGCGGCAAGTGCCATTCCTTGTTCGTTTTGGCCACGATAGGTCTTTATATATTTTCGATTTTCATCGAGAGCCACACCAAGGCTCGTCACGTTGCCGTGACCAAAAATCGCCAACACCCCAGGAAACAATTGTTCTTCGCGCCCGTTGATCAATATTCTCTGGGCGACAAGAAACTTGACCAAAGCCTGAGCAGTCGTTAGGCGAATTGTTTTCATAAACAAACAATACGCGTTCGTATTACGCGAACATTCATTTCGTCGTGCATTTTATTTTCGACGCTGCCTAAGCGGCGTGAACGCGACCAGACATCAACTCAATCAGTCGCTCATATGACAGATCGGCTTTCTCAAACTGACCGACCGATTGGCCGCGATTGAGAATCAAAAATCGATCGCCAACGGGCAATGCGTGTTGCGGGTTGTGGGTGATCAGAATCACACCAAGATCTCGGGCCGCGGCCGCCCGCACATAACCCAACACTAAATCTGACTGACGCACTCCAAGTGCCGAGGTTGGCTCGTCCAAAATAAGCACTCGAGCACCGAAATAGACCGCGCGCGCAATCGCCACGCTCTGACGCTCGCCACCCGAAAGTGTGCCGACAGGTTGATCGATATCACGAACGTCAATGCCCAACTTTGCCATTTCTTCTTTGGCTGTCTTTCGAGCGAATTTTGCATCCAACAAATTGATCGGTCCAAACCGACGAACCGGCTCAGAACCCAAAAAGAAGTTTCGCCAAACCGACATCAATGGCGCCATCGCCAAATCTTGATAAACGGTCGCAATACCCAGCGCACGAGCCTCGCGGGGTGATTCGAAGGCGACTTCGTGGCCTTCAAATTTATATTTGCCGCCACTTGGTTTGTGCAGACCCGAAATGATCTTGATGAAAGTTGATTTTCCGGCGCCGTTGTCACCGAGCACGCACGTGACCTGACCCGCGACAACT
>DOHD01000017.1:3331-3815 GCA_003535455.1 Acidimicrobium sp. | reverse complement strand
TCGACTTGCATGTGTTAAGCACGCCGCCAGCGTTCGTCCTGAGCCAGGATCAAACTCTCCGTCAAGAAAAACTCATACGAAAGATTGCAAATGCGATGCATTTCGCAATCTGAAGTTTGAGTAAATCTAGGAAAGTCCACGACGACCAGATGGAAAAAAATCTGTTTTGTTGTCGTCGTTTCCTGTTGGCAAGTTTTGACATCTGTCAAAACTTGCCAGTTATTAATAATTATTTGATCAACGATTCACGAGCAAGCTCGCTTCACAATTGATCGGAATTGACGGACAATAAATAGCGACCCAACCCAATTAAGGGCGGGCCGTTTTCTATTGACCGCACTGGCGTTCAATCTTCTCTTCCGTTTTCAAGGAGCATTCACTTTGGGCACTCAACGAGCCAAGCCCGTCAACCATGCCCCACCGTAAATTGGTGGCGCACCCCTGTTCAGAGTGCGGGGAACAATACTAGCCATCAACTCCTTGA
>DOHD01000017.1:0-3279 GCA_003535455.1 Acidimicrobium sp. | reverse complement strand
GTGTGGCTGAAGTTTCATTCAATCCGTTTGATCCTGAATTTCGCAAAAATCCTTACCCTTTTTACGACAAGTTGCGCGAACTCGACCCTGTTCATCTCACGCCGCTAGGTTTCGTCGTGTTAACACGCTACGACGACGTCGTCAACACGTTACGCAACAACGATTTCAGTCGTGACATCGAACTGAATGCGAATTTACCCGAGTCACCGACTAGAAAATTTCGACGTGAAAACGAACGCAGTAAATCAATTCTTAATCTTGACCCGCCCGATCACACTCGCCTGAGACGATTGGTTTCCAAATCTTTCACCCCGAGCGCAATCGAAAAATTACGGCCGAGAATTCAACAACTCGTCGACGACTCACTTGCCAATGCCAAAAAAATTGGAAGTCTCGAGCTCGTCGAAGAGTTGGCTTTTCCGGTGCCGTTTCAGGTGATCTCTGATCTGCTGGCCATGCCTACAGATCGAGCCGAAGAACTTCGTGACTGGTCACAGATAATTACGGCGACTCTTGAACCAACCACCAGTGTCGATGATCTTCAAAAAGGACAGATCGCAATCGGCAAAATGCGCCCATACCTCGAAGAAGTCATAGCCCATCGGCGAAAAAATATGGGCGACGACATGCTCTCATCATTGATCAGCGTCGAAGAACAGGGCGAAAAACTCAACAATGACGAACTGATGTCGTTTGTAATTTTGCTTTATATCGCTGGTCACGAAACAACAGTCAATTTGATCGGCAATTCTGTGCACGCTTTGTTGACCAACCCAGAGCAACTTGCGGCCATGCGCAAAATTGGCTGCAACCAAAACATGATCGACGAGCTACTTCGCTTCAATGGACCAGTGCAACATACTATTCGCACCCCACTTGTCGATGTCGCCATTCGCGTCGGTGACGACGATGTAGAAATCAAAAAAGGGTCACTAGTTTTGGCAAGTTTGGGCGCCGGCAATCACGACCCAAGCGTGTTCAATAATCCACATGCACTTGACCTCGCGCGCGCCAACTCAAACAGACATCTGGCATTCAGCGGTGGTGTGCACTACTGCCTCGGGGCATCCTTGGCAAAACTAGAAACTGAAATTGCGGTCGGAACACTGGTTAAAACTTTTGCAAACATCGAAGTCGCAAGTGAACCTGAGTGGCGCGACCGTCTGACTATTCGCGGCGTCAGCAAGTATGAACTTAGGGTTAGCTGACTTTTACGCGTCTCCGCGTCAGACGGAATCAGCCTTTGACATCTACGAGGTGATAACTCGTTTTGCCTTTGCGCAGCAACATCCAACGATTGTGCAACAACGTAATTTTTGACAAATTAGTTTGGTCGTCGACTTGTTCGCCGTTGGCTCGAACGCTTCGCTGAGTCAGCAACCGTCGCGCCTCGCTATTAGACGCGGCGAGTTTGGTTTCAACCAAAACTGCGACAGCATCACCGAGTGCGGCAACGCCCATTTGAGTTACCGCGACTTCGCTGGCGATTAGGTGCAAAGTTGCCGGCGTTGCCGACATCGGGTTGGCGCCAAACAACACAGCCGCGGCTTCTTCTGCCGCTTCTGCGGCTTCATCGCCATGTACCAATGCAGTTAACTCGCGTGCCAAACTTCGTTGTCCGATTCGTGATTCGGGGCTGCGCTGTTGCTCGGCAACAATTTCTTTGATCACTTCAATCGGATGCAACGAAAATTGCAGCAACATCTTTTCGATATCAGCATCGGCGATCTGCACAAAATATTGGCGAAACTGATATGGCGAGGTGCGACGGGCGTCGAGCCAAATTGCACCATCTGCCGTTTTACCAAACTTCGTTCCATCAGCTCGCGTCACGAGTGGCCAAGTCAGACCATAAGCAGAACGACCCAGTTTCTTGCGAATCAGATCGATGCCGGCGGTGATATTGCCCCATTGATCTGACCCACCCATTTGCATTTCGCAATCATGATGTTCGGCCAAATGACGAAAATCATTTGCCTGCAAAAGCATGTAACTGAACTCGGTATACGAAAGACCATTGGCGTCTGCGATTCGGCTTTTAACCGAATCTTTTGCCAGCATCTGATTGACGGTGATGTGCTTGCCGACATCGCGCAAAAAGTCGAGCATCGAAAACTTTCGGGTCCAGTCTGCGTTGTCAACCAAAGTTGCCTGTGTCGGGCCTTTTTCGAAATCAAGAATTCGCTCAAGCTGGCGTTTGATGCTCTGCACATTGTGGTGCAGAGTTTCAGCGTCAAGCAGATTGCGTTCTTCGCTGCGACCAGAAGGGTCGCCCACCATGCCCGTTGCGCCACCTGCGAGGGTGAAAGGTCGATGACCGAGAAGTTGCAATCTTCGCAGCGTGATTTGTCCAAGCAAATGACCAATATGCAATGAGTCAGCAGTTGGGTCGAAGCCGACATAAACGCCGAGCGACGAATTGGTCGCCCTTTGCGTGATGGCCGCGCGGTCAGTGCTGTCGTGAATTAAACCGCGAGCACCGAATTCTTTGACAAAGTCTTGCGCTACGACCACACCCGCAATATTAGGCGTTAGCGAGAGTTGTTTAGTGCCGCAATTCGCGTGCGCATGACAGTTAACGCCGCACCAAGTTCTGCACTTTGAGCGACGCCTGGCACTGGCCCACTACCACCTTGAGTTGTGCGACGCGAAACCCCGACGCCCGGCTGCAAAAGTTCGGCGGCACTCTTGCCGAGTTCGTCATCTGCCTCGACAAGTTTCGCGAGGCTGATCGAGTCGCGAATCGACTTGCTTACGAGTGCCCCGACGCGAGCGTGCGCTTGTCGAAATGGCATGCCCTTGGCTACGAGNNCTCAGCCAAATCTGTAGCACCGAGCAATTGTGCGTCGGCGGCCGATTTCATCGCATCGGTGTTGAATTTTGCAGTCGCGATCATTCCACCAAGTGCTTGAAGAGCGAGTGAAACTTGATCGACCGAATCAAATAAAGGCTCTTTGTCTTCTTGCAAGTCACGATTGTATGCAAGTGGCAGGGCCTTTAATGTGGCCAATAGACCGGTCAAATTGCCGATCAGGCGACCTGACTTGCCACGCGCCAACTCGGCGATGTCGGCATTCTTTTTTTGCGGCAACATCGACGAACCAGTCGAATAAGCATCGTCGAGAACCGCGAAGCCGAACTCTTGTGTCGTCCACAACACCCACTCTTCACCAAGTCGTGACAAATGCACCCCGATCAAAGCGATGTCGAACAATGCTTCAGCCACAAAGTCTCGATCTGAAACTGCGTCGAGCGAATTATTGAAACGTCGAGAAAAAC
>DOHD01000064.1:3705-4169 GCA_003535455.1 Acidimicrobium sp. | reverse complement strand
GTTCCAGTGTTTCAACACGCACTCGGCAAATGGCGACCTCGTTGGCGCGGGCGCATTCACGGCGTCGCCGTCGCGGTCACGATTCCAGCGGGCGTCATTCTCACGCTCGTAACGCCGCGTGGTTTGCCACGGGTGGCAGTGTTCGTTTACATCGCATCCTTGCTTGCGTTGTTTTCGACATCGGCGTCGTATCACCTGTTCACTCGCACGCGACGTGCGCAACGCACGATGCGGCAGCTCGATCACGCGATGGTCTATGTGTTGATCGCGGGTACATACACCCCCGTGTGTTTGCTCGCTCTGCCGCGCAACATCGGTATCGTTTTTTTAATCGGAATCTGGTGCGCCGCGCTAATCGGCATCGCGCTAAAAATTACATGGCGGGCTCACAAAATTTCTGGAGCGATGTATCTGATCATCGGTTGGGCAGCGCTGATTATTTTGCCGTGGGCTTATCATCGCGC
>DOHD01000064.1:0-3526 GCA_003535455.1 Acidimicrobium sp. | reverse complement strand
CCATGAAATGAGACGTCATCCCAATGTTTCGTCGTGACAGGTGCATGCCATGCGCGGATGCGATACACCAAGAACAATAAGACGAGTGCGTGCAACGAGATAATTGACCAAGCAAAACCCTGAGTACCGATGATGTCAAGAAATGGTGCCGCAACGAGTGGACCGACCATAGCGCCGAGACCATAAAGCGTTACAAGTTGTGATGCCGCAGCCCCCATTTGCTCGGGCGATACCCAGTCGTTTGTGTAGGCACCACCAATTGCATATAACGGAAAACTAAAACCACCAATCGCAAACAACAAGAGAATTGTCCAGTTGTTGCTAGTT
This sequence comes from Acidimicrobium sp., assembly GCA_003535455.1. Taxonomy (GTDB): domain Bacteria; phylum Actinomycetota; class Acidimicrobiia; order Acidimicrobiales; family Ilumatobacteraceae; genus BACL27. The sequence goes on along the minus strand of DOHD01000064.1, from coordinate 3,199 downwards.
GGTTGAGTAAGCATGACGGCGCCGAGACCCATGACCGCAAGGCAGCACAACAATCCGATGATGCGACGATCTATGTCGTCTGACGCCGCAGAAATTGGCCAAGTGAGTGTCACGCCCCCGAGGTTAAGCACCGCAACAAGGATGCCAATGCGTCCAATACTTAGACCCTCGCGCGTTGCGTGAATTACCGCCATGCCGAGAACACCGCCGTGAGCGAGACCGACAAGCAAAATTGTTCCAGCACCAGTTGGCACAATTTTTGCAAGTTCACGCAAACTCAGATGCAGGTGATTCTCGATTTCCGGAGTAGTTGCTTGTTCGGATATCGAAATTGGGATTACCGCGAGTGACGCAACGATCGCCGCAAATGCAAATCCACTGAGATTTCGTGCATCAAAATTGAAAACAAGTAACTGCCCCATACCCCATGCGCCGATTGTGACGACGTTGTAAATTGCGAGAAGTCGACCGCGATAGTGATTTTCGGCCATGCCGTTGAGCCAAGATTCGGCGACGACATAGAGCCCGGCCAAACAAAAACCGGTGCTGACGCGCATGACAACCCAGACGATGGGCGAATCGAACAAACCTGTGGCGAGCATCGAGGCGCTGAGTAGCGAGGCGAGTGCGGCGTAGACGCGAATGTGGCCGACACTTCGAAGTGCGCGAAGCGAATACCATGACCCGATCAAAAAGCCGGCGTAGTAGGCGGTGGTGATTCCACCGCTGATGATTGTCGGCAGTTTTTCGAGTTCTGCACGAATGCCAAGCAGTGTGCTGAAACTGCCGGCCGAAATCATCAGAAAAATTAGGCCAGCAAATAGACCCCATGTTGCCAAGAGAATTGTTCGGCGGTTTGCATTGAGTTTGGGGAAAAACCACATGCATTCAGTCAAGCATCTGCGGGCGAGCCGATTGAGTTCTTGCGCTCGAGGATTGTCTTTTTCGTGTTGATCTTGTGTCGGTCGTGTTTCAAATAATCGTTTCAACAAATCGCCCGATAATCAACTAGCCTGACAGCGACTTGGGTCGCTAGCTCAGTTGGTAGAGCGACGGACTTTTAATCCGCAGGTCCAGGGTTCGATCCCCTGGCGACCCACTTTTATTTCGGTTTTAGTGTCTCGACCAGATTTCGTTGTGTTGAGCTTGCTTTTCACGAGCGAGACCGGCTTGCTGCAGTGCAGATTGCACGAGTTGTCGGCCTGAGTCGAATTCAGGCATTTCAACGAGCAAACTTTTTACTTTTGACAGCACTTTTGCGCCGCCGCTAAGAATCAAGCCCTCGATACCGTCGACGTCAAGTTTGATGTAGTCGGGCTGAGCGAGACCGAGCCAAGTTAAGGCCTGGTCCATCGAAAAACCGATTGTTTGATATTCGAATTCGACTTCGATCGGTTGACCGTTCTCGGCGTAGTTCTCGCCAAAAGTCGAACCCGAGTTTCCCCATTCGATCGATTTCATCAACAGTTTCGCCTGCGTCGCATTGCTACTTAATGGATTAGGAACCACCGTGACTTGTGCCTCGAGGTTATTCAGCCAAATGTTTCGCGACAAAAATTCGATGTTGAATGGCGATGGTTCGAAGGCAATCACTTTCATTTTTTTACTCAGTGCCGCATATACCGCATACGAGCCGATATTTGCGCCGATGTCCCAGAGCACCGAGTTCGGGGTCGCTTCGTCGATCCATGTCAATGTTGTGGGTTCGAGAGGTGGAGTGTCTTCAAAGCGGCTCTTTAACCACGAGAACTCAAGCGTTGAGTAGTAAACTTTCGTGCCGCGAATATCAACGCTTGCGGTTTGCGATATCGCAAACCGAGTCGTCATCGAAATCAGGGTGCGCCCAAGTCGGCTGCGCTGCAACAATTGCAACAATGATCGTGTAATTTTGCCCTTCATCGACCGTTGCAACGACTGATGCAACTCAAACCCCCGACTATTCGACATCACGTCACTTTAGGGCGTGGTGTTGCATGCGGTGGGCGAGGCGTGAGTGAGATTTGAGCATCGAGTCAAGTTTTGCACTAACTAATTCGAAGTTGCGCACGACATGTTTGCCGTGCACGATCGTGTCGCGCGCCACAACTGGCCCGCAACGCAACCACGCCTCAATCGGGTCGGCAACCGCCCCCGAAAACGCCGGGCCGGTCAACGACCAAATCGCCACATCGCCAACGCTGCCAACTGACAACTCACCGATCTCGCCGATACGACCAAGACAACCAGCGCCGCCACGAGTCGCACACTCGAGAGCCATTCGCGCCGTGCCAGCCCCAGCACCGCTGCGCAACTTGGCAAGCAACATCGCTTGCCGCGCTTCGAGCCACATCGACGCGCTATCGGCCGAAGACGAGCCGTCGACACCAATACCGACGTGCACGCCAGCCGCGATCAAATCAACAACGGGCGCAACACCCGAAGACAAAATCAAATTGCTACTCGGACAATGCGCCACGCCAATTCGTGCCGCACCGAGTCGCTGAATTTCATCATGATTTGGCATCACACAATGGGCGAGCCAGGTGCGATCGCTGCACCAGCCAACTTCTTCGAGATAATCCATCGGTCGACAACCAAAAGTCGCCAACGAAAATGCGTCATCTTCTGAGTTCTCGGCAAAATGCGTGTGCAATCGCACGTCAAGTTTTGCAGCCAAATCAGCCGAGTCGATCATCAACTTCTTCGTCACAGAAAACGGCGAACACGGCGCCAGCGCCACTCGCACCATCGCCCCGCGACTGCGATCGTGATGCATCGCAACTGCGCGCGCCGACTCTTCGAGAATTACATCGTGATCTTGCACAACATCGTCGGGTGGCAAGCCGCCGTCTTTAACCGACAAGGACATCGACCCACGTGTTGGATGAAACCGCACGCCGATGTCACGCGCCGCAGCAATTTCGGCACTTAACAAATCGCCGGCACCCGCAGGGTGAACATAGAGATGGTCAGTTGAAGTCGTGCAACCTGACAACGCAAGTTCAGCCAAACCGACCCACGCCGAAACATGTGCCGACTCTTCATCAAGCGACTGCCACAACGGATACAAAGTTTGCAACCAGCCAAACAGCGGGGCATTAGTCATCGGCGGAAACGCCCGTGTCAGATTTTGATACAAGTGATGGTGCGTATTCACCAGACCTGGCGTGACCAAACAATCGGTCGCATCAACAATCAGCGAAGCATCAGGTGGTGTGCC
>DOHD01000142.1 GCA_003535455.1 Acidimicrobium sp. | reverse complement strand
CTAGTGCAACAGATGTTTTGGTTGGTACAGCGACATCGGCAACCGCGAGCGAAGTTGTTTTGGGTGCCGCTATCGCGATTGCTTGCATGATGATCGCAGTTTGGGCAATAAGTCTCGTGATGCGCGATGCTTCGATCGTTGATATTGCCTGGGGCTCTGGTTTCGTGCTCGTGGCTTGGGTCAGTTATTGGCTGAGTGACGGCAACTCGACGCGAAGTTTGGTGCTGACTTTATTGACGACGGTCTGGGGTTTGCGGCTTGCATTTTATTTGGCGAAACGCAACCTTGGCCATGGCGAAGATTTTCGCTACCAGTCGATGCGACGCAAACACGGCAACCGATTTGCGATCGTTAGTTTGTATTTGGTTTTTGGTCTGCAAGGTGTGCTGATGTTTATAGTTTCGTTGCCGGTGCAACTCGGTCAAGTGCGCAGCGAACCTAGTTTTGGCGTGCTCGGAATGCTCGGCGTTTTTGTTTGGGGTGTCGGCATCTATTTTGAGGCCGTCGGCGACGCACAACTCGCACGCTTCAAGCGCAACCCAGCAAACAAGGGTTTGATAATGGATCAAGGTTTGTGGCGCTACACACGACACCCGAACTATTTTGGCGATTCATGTGTTTGGTGGGGATTGGGTTTAATCGCTGCCGAATCGTCGCTCGGTATTTACGGATTAATCGGCCCAGTCGTGATGACTTTCTTGTTGGTCAAGGTTTCGGGTGCGGCGATGCTCGACCGCGCGATGCTGAAGCGCAAACCTGGCTACGAAGAATACGTCGCCACGACCTCGGGCTTTATTCCTCGCCCACCCCGCCGCTAACTCGACGAAATCTCTCTCGACGAACCAACCTTGAATCGCTCACTTTGAGCGGACGACGGGATTTGAACCCGCGACCCTCACCTTGGCAAGGTGATGCTCTACCACTGAGCCACGTCCGCATTTATTGCATTTACTTAAGGGTTTGAGTTTAGCAACGGGTCAGCAGTACTCAACACTTCTCGGCTTATCTTTGCTGCGCTGGATAACCGCACTACGCCTGCAAGCGACGCGAGCACAACGGCACCACCGAAAACTTGCACCGCTGAAATGTTTTGTCCATAGACAAGCCATGCGCCGACTGAAGAAATTACTGGCCCGAGCAGCAAAATCAACGACGACACCGATGCATCAACATATTTTTGCGCCCAAAGCATGAAGCTGTGGCCAATCGTTCCAGAAAAAAGGGTCATTGCAATCAAAAAACCCAAATCACGCCAAGTAATTTGCAGAATGTCGTTGCTAGTGACGAGTGCATACGGCACGACAACGCATGTTTGAATGACGCTAACGCCATACAAAAACTGCCACGTATCTACACCATCGATGCGCCGACGCTTCGATGAGATGAAATAAAGAGTCCAGGTCAATGCGTTGACCAGAGCCAAAAAGTCGCCGAAAAGTGACGAACCGCCGGTGTTGCCCGCACCAACGACAATCGTTACGACGCCGGCAAAACTTGTGAAGGCAAGCAACACCTGCCACTTTGAAATCTTCTCATTGAGAAATTTTGGCGCAGCAAACAGAACCATCGCTGTCGAAATGTTGCCGATGATCGTTGCATTGGCAACCGAAGTCTCGGTGATTGCAGTGAAACCAAAAATAGTCGACACACCAAACAACGCACCCGGCAAGAGGACCGAACGAAAGAGCTTTTTGTTGATTTGTTTACCGCCACGGCGGGCTATCAAATAGAGCAACGGTGGCCAAAACAACACCCGGTAAAACAAAATTGAATTGATCGAAATTGAAGGCGCCAAAAATAGTAACGGGCCAATCCCCCAGGCAAAGACTGCAATAAAAACAGCGAGGACCGGTACTGCGGCGATTCGCGCGCGAGCACCACTAACCAAATTCATCGACAACTGAATTTCATTTTGCGGGTGGTCGCAAATCGACGCGCAAAATCAGCACGCCGTCTTCGATCGTCGCCGCAGCATCGCCGATCATCGCAAAATCTTGAAAGTCAACTTGTGCCTGCGACAAAAAATGCTGCCGCTCTTCACCCGCAACAGGTGGCAATGGACGACGTTTTACAGATGCCGCACGCTCGCGAAATCGTTCGATCATTTCTTTTGGGTCAAATGAAGTGGCCATATAAGTAATTTACTTCGTCTCGTCAAATCGATTGGCTGGATTGCTTATTGACTCGGCATCTAGCGACCCAGGCGGTGCACCAATAACGGGCATTGCCCGCACCGAGTTGAGCATCTGCTTTCGTGCTTGATCGTCGGCTTGAGCAAATTCGCGCTGGCCCATGACTTCGAGTGGCGCGAGGGCTTCTGGCTCGGGGCGTGCGCTTATCCAAAACCAAATAGTCAATGCACCAAGACCTGCAGCCACCACGAGCAGACCTAAGGCGATGAAGTTCAATGAGACCCCAAACGTGACTGCGACTGAAACGAAGAAAAACACGACATCGGCAAACATAGGGCTAGATGACAAACTAGTCGGAGATGGCAAGCACGTTATTGAACCTCATTTCAACGGTGTTGTTTTTCGCGGTGGGCTTTGCGCTATTGCGGTGGATAAATCGCTTCGAACCACAGTGGGTCTCGCGCGATGGCACTCGATTTAGCGCCCGTATGACTGAAGACAATGTTGACGCGTCAAAGTGGGTAGACGTGCGCGTGACGATTGACGAAAAACAGCTGATCATTCAAGCGCGCGGTCGCCGTGGCAAATCGTTTCGCGGGCGATGGAACGTCGGCTATTTCACCGAGACGCAAGATTTGAAGCGACGCCACTATGTCGTCACTAACGAACTCGATCGCGATGATCGAGCGATTCTGCGCGTGCCAGCGAATAGCACATGCATAGCCTCGCTCGACGCGATGATTCGTTAGTTTAAAAAGTGCTTGTCTAAGAATGTCGCGATCGGCTTGCCAACCTGGTCAAGATTGATCAAAAATGCGTCGTGACCATGTGGCGACTCGATTTCGGCATATTCGCAACTGCCGCCAACATCGTGAATCATGTCGCGAATCTGCTTTTGCTGATAAGTCGGATACAAAATGTCGCTCGAGATGCCAATCGACAACACTGGCGCCGTAATGCGCGCCACAGCACTGCGCAATTCGCCGCGACCACGTGCTACATCGTGAAGATCCATCGCTTTGCCGATAATTAGATAACTATTCGTATCAAAACGACGAATCAACTTGTCGCCGTGGTGGTCGAGATAGTTTTCGACCTCGAACTTGTCCCATAAGCCAAGACCGTTGTAGTCGGCATCGGTGTCGGCTAGTTCGCGACCGAAGCGATCGGTGAACACATTGTCGCTGCGAAAAGTGACTTGTGCAATCATGCGCGCAATCGCCAAGCCTTGCCACGGGCCATCGCCCACCGCCGCGTCGTAATAGTCTCCGCCCCGCCACTTTGGATCAAGGCGAATTGCACGTCGCCCTATCGCACCCCACGCAATTTGTTGGGCCGTGGCTTGAAAGCAAGTTGCGATCGGCACGGCTGTGCGCACGCGATGCGGAAATGTGATCGCCCATTCGAGCACTTGCATGCCGCCCATTGACCCACCGATAACCGAATGCCAGACATCAATGCCAAGCAAGTCGCTAACTCGAACTTGCGCGCGCACCATGTCGCGCACGGTGATAACCGGGAATCGCGAACCATATGGCTTGCCATCTTGAGGGTGCAATGATGCGGGGCCAGTAGAACCTTGGCAACCGCCTAGCGAATTCGTGCACACGACGAACCACTTGTTTGTGTCAATCGCACATCCTGGGCCAACCAAACCTTCCCACCAACCTGGCGTCGGCGTGCCTTCTTCGGCGCTACCTGCGGCATGCGAGTCACCTGTCCATGCGTGACACAACAAAATTGCGTTCGACTTTTCGGCGTTAAGTTCGCCCCACGTTTCGTAAGCGATGGTGACATCTTGCAGAGTTTTTGAATTGTCTAACGCAATTGGTCGATCAGCAGAAAAATGCAGAAATTTTCGAGTTCCCGAAGGCAGCCCAGCATGCCACGCGCCAGTCGCGGGATAATCATGTCTAAGCATCACTGAACTCGTTTCTCAAATCGTGCGCGCTTCGCAAGACTTGCACTCAGAGTTCGGCCCGTTGCTCGGCTTTCGCCGAGCCACATCCCCACCCGAAGGTGAGCTGGCACCGTGGGTTATCCCCGGTTGCCGGACCATTTGGTCACTCCTGATGCAACTTCTCGCAAACCACGTTTTTACCGTTGATTGCCTAATCAACGATAGCGGGATAGCGTGATGAATAACACGCGGGCGGAGTTGGGGATTATTCGCGTTGGTCTATTGCGCATGCATCGGTGCCACCTGGCAAATGCTGGCGATTTTTGGCGATCAATTTATATATTGCGGATGCAACTACGCTCACGACAGGCAAGTCGATGGCGACCCCGAGTATCGCCCACCCGAGAGAACTCGAGCGCAAAAGTGCGGCCACTGCCCTGCTGCCAGAACGCACGGTCGCATCGCGACTCACCCATTGCAACGCCGTCATGCACTGCTCTGTGGTCAAGCCAAGCGAAGTTAGATCGGCTTTTTGATGCGCGACTATTTTTGCGCCAGTCTTAATTCGGCGCTCAATGAATTGCACGCAGCGCGCACAAAATGCACAGTCGCCATCCCAGATCAAAAAATCTGTCGCGTACTTCGTCACAGATAGAACGATAGTTGCGCCGATCAGCAACGACTCACACAGATACGATGATTTCGTGAAGTATCGGTTTTTGTTGCGACCAAGTTGGGTTTTGCTACATGTGACCGTGGTCGCTGCAATTGTTCTGATGATCAATCTCGGATTGTGGCAATTTGACCGCTATCACCAACGGGTCGATTTCAATAAGATCGTCTCTGCACGCATCGTCGCCGAACCCGTGCCTCTAGTCGAGTTGTTAAGTGCTTTGGCAACAAACACAAAAACTTCAGAAGATCTCGAATGGCTGAATGTCTCGGTCGCGGGCACTTATCTCGATGACCAAACACTGCTTGCAGTCAATCGTTCGCAAGAAGGTATTTCGGGTGTCGACCCACTCACACCTCTCTTGATTGCCAATGGCTCAATCGACGGGGGCTATGACGATCAAGTTGTCCTTGTTAATCGCGGTTTTATTACACAGCAGACTGAGACACCGAATGCCCCCAACTCTCTCGTGCAACTCATTGCTCGCGTGCGAGTTTCTGAATCGCGTCGCTTTGGCGAACTGAGCGACCCGGCCACGGGCAAGTTAAGCGAAGTGATCAACATTGATTTGCCTCGTTTATCACAGCAGATAGAAAATTTGAATACCGAGATCTATCTCGAAGCTATTAACACGCAACCAAAAGATTCGCCCGAACTTGCGCGCATCGCCGACCCAGTTTTGTCGACCGGCTCACACTTGAGCTACACGGCTCAGTGGTTTATTTTCTCGGTTTTTGTAGCCGCTGGTTGGGTCGTGGTCGTGCGACGCAAAATTAAGTCAGGCTAGGTTTTCGACGAACCCTTCAAGTTGCCGCAAATTGCGACACTCAAAAACACCGTCGGTGTGAG
>DOHD01000135.1 GCA_003535455.1 Acidimicrobium sp. | reverse complement strand
CTTGGTGTTCGCTATTACATGGCTTTTACCGCCGAGGCGATTAGCCAAGCCAACCAGCAAGCGGCACTTTCGAAGATTGCCGAGAGCGGGCCGTGGGTGATTTACAAAGTTGATCGAAGCGATTTGGTTGTGCCGATGACTGTCCAGCCCGTGATTGTCTCGACTACGAGCGACGACCCCAAAGAGCGTTGGCTCGAAATCGGTACAAGTTGGTTTCAGCACCCCGAAGATTGGGCGGCGGTACCAGCCGATGATGGTCCAGAATCTTGGCAAAAAGTTGACGCGAAAATCGATTTGAATCGCCGTCAAGGTGAACCCGCCGACCCATCTCGCAAGGTTGACATCGTTAAACCAGCCGAGAATATTTCAGTCGTCGAGTTAGAGCCTGTCAAAATTAGCAACACGAAGCTTGAAGACGAAGCGATAAGTTTTTCTGTCGACAAAGTTGGTGTGCCAGTTCTGGTGCGAATGAGCTACTTTCCGAATTGGAAAGTAGAAAATGCACAGGGACCGTATCGAGTTGCACCGAACATGATGGTCGTGATTCCGACCAAAAATAACATACGGTTACATTACGGTTACACGCGCGTTGATTTCTCTGCATATTTCATGACATTCGTTGGTGTTTGCACGATGGCGGTTCGCTGGCGTGGTCGCCAAGTGGCGCGAAGGCGAAAAACTGCAAGACGCTAGTCTTTAATGCCGTGCCCAATTTAGAAGCAGTCGTTAAGGCCTACGACATTCGGGGCACGGTACCCGACCAACTCGACGCGACTTTGGCGCATGCATTCGGTGTGGCATTCGCTAAATTTTCGGAAGCAAAAACAATTGTCGTCGCCCACGACATGCGACCGAGTGGCCCAGACCTGGTCGAGGCGTTTCAAAATGGTTTGACCGAGCAAGGCGTTGATGTAATCAATCTCGGCTTGGCAAGCACAGACATGCTTTATTTCGCCTCGGGCAAATTGAATGCACCTGGCGCGATGTTCACGGCTTCGCACAATCCTGCCCAATACAACGGCATCAAATGTTGCTTGTCGGGGGCGCGATCGATCGGCATCGACAACGGATTACGCGAGATGAAAGCGATCGCGCAAGATGTATTAGACGCGCGAGGTCCGACCCCAGCGACAACACGAGGCGAGGTCACGAAAAAAAACATGCTTGCAGAATTCGTCGATCATGTCGTCGGCTTTATTGCCGTCGACAAAACCTCTAAGTTAAGAATCGTCGCCGACACCGCAAATGGCATGGGCGGATTGGTCGCACCTGCGGTTTTCGATCGTTTGAAAAAGTTCGAGATTGAAATCATGTACGGCGAGCTCGACGGCACGTTTCCAAATCATCCCGCCGACCCGATTCAGCCCGCCAACCAGCGCGACCTGCAAGCTCGGGTTGTCGCCGGTCAGTTCGATGTCGGGTTGGCTTTTGATGGCGATGCCGACCGCGTTTTTTTGGTCGACGAACTTGGCAAAAGTGTCTCTGGTAGCACGACTACCGCCTTGTTGGCTTCGGTGTTTTTGCGTGAGAACCCGAACGCAACGATTTTGTACAACTTAATTTGTTCGCGAGTCGTGCCCGAGACGATCGCGGCACTTGGCGGCAAACCGATACGCACAAAAAACGGCCACAGTTACATGAAGCAAGTGATGGCCCAGACTGGTGCCGTCTTTGCGGGCGAACACTCTGGGCACTATTACTTTGCCGACAACTATCGCGCCGACAGTGGCTTGATCGCCACGATGGTTGTACTCGGCGAAATGTGTCGCACCGGAAAGTCATTATCTGAGTTGCGCAAGCCATTCGAAAAATATGCCAATAGCGGCGAGATCAACACGCAAGTCGGCAATATTCAAGATGTCATTGATCGAGTGACCAAACAATTTGCGAAGTATCCACAAGACCACCTTGATGGTTTGACGGTTGACTGCGGTTCGTGGTGGTTCAATGTGCGACCCTCAAACACCGAGCCACTTTTGAGATTAAATCTCGAAGCAGCCACGCGCGAAGAATGCGATGAGCACGTTGCTGAATTGCTGATGTTGATCACGGCGTAATCACCGCAAGTGTTATCGTGTTAGTCGTGCCTGAATCAAGTTCACCGCATATTTCACCGATCAATGCGCGCTTGCTCGAGATTCTGGCTTGCCCAAAAGACAAGGGCAGCCTCATTTATTTTGAAGATGAAGAAGCGCTATACAACCCGCGATTGCAGATGCGATATGAGGTGCGACAGGGCATACCTGTGATGCTTATCGACGAAGCGACCGTCGTCAATCAAATCGAGCACGAACGCCTTGTGGCAAAAGCCTCGCGACTCAATTTGAAACCAACTTTCTAAATTCGTAAATCAAGAAAATAGGAGAATCATGGCATCATCATCACTGGCTGCTCGCAAAGACTTTCGAGTTGCCGATCTTTCACTTGCGCCGTTCGGAAGAAAAGAAATCCATCTTGCTGAGCACGAGATGCCGGGTCTGCGGGCGTTGCGAAAAGAATTCGGTGCCACAAAACCACTGAAGGGTGCTCGAATCTCGGGGTCGTTGCACATGACGATTCAAACTGCGGTTTTGATCGAAACTTTGGTGCAACTTGGCGCCGAAGTTCGTTGGGCAAGTTGCAATATTTTCTCGACACAAGATCACGCCGCGGCTGCCGTAGTGGTCGGCCCAAACGGCACGCAAGATAATCCGCAGGGTGTGCCGGTTTATGCATGGAAGGGTGAGACTCTCGAAGAATATTGGTGGGCGACAGATCAAATGATGACTTGGCCCGACGGTGACGGCCCGAACATGATTCTCGATGATGGCGGCGATGCGACGATGTTGTTGCACAAAGGCGTTGAATATGAAAAGGCCGGTTCTGTGCCAGACCCGACGACGGCATCGAACCCCGAATTGGCGATCGTGCTCGGACTTTTGCAACGAGGTTTGAAGACCAGCCCGAATCGTTGGACAAAAATGTCGAAACTAATCAAGGGTGTCACAGAAGAAACTACGACGGGTGTTAAGCGCCTTTACAAGATGGCCCAAGACAAAGAGCTTTTGTTTCCGGCGATAAATGTCAACGACAGCGTCACAAAGAGCAAGTTTGACAATCTTTACGGTTGTCGACATTCGTTGATCGACGCATTGAACCGTGCGACAGACGTGATGATTGCCGGCAAGATGGCCGTTGTTTGTGGCTACGGCGATGTGGGCAAAGGCTGTGCGCAGAGTTTGCGCGGCCAGGGAGCTCGAGTTGTTGTGACCGAAATCGACCCGATCAATGCGTTGCAAGCCGCAATGGAGGGCTACATCGTCGACACGCTTGAAAATGTCTTGACCGTCGCAGATATTTTCGTGACGGCAACCGGCAATGAAGCCATCGTCACTGCCGAACACATGTCAAAAATGAAGCACAACGCGATCGTCTGCAATATCGGCCACTTCGACAACGAGATCGATATGGCGGGTCTCTCGCGAAGTGGCGCAACGCGCGATGAACTCAAACCCGGCACTGATTTGTGGACATTCAGCGACGGTCACTCGGTGATCGTTTTGGCTGAAGGTCGATTGGTCAACTTGGGTTGCGCTACCGGTCACCCGAGTTTCGTGATGAGTTGTTCTTTCACCAACCAAGTGATCGCACAAATTGAATTGTTCAACAACACCAAGAATTATCCACTTGGTGTTTATGTTTTACCGAAACATCTCGATGAGAAAGTTGCGTCGCTTCATCTTGACGCGCTTGGTGCGAAGCTGACCAAACTTTCTGACGAGCAATCAGAATATTTGGGCGTGCCGCCAAGCGGGCCGTTTAAGGCCGAGCGTTACCGCTACTAATTGCCAGTCGCGGCAAGAAGAAGTGAACTAGCGGGCCGACGCCGAACGCAAAGGCGAAAGTTGCAACGCCAACTTGTCCACCGAGTGTGAAGCCGACAATCAAAACAGTGATTTCAATGGCGGTGCGACCAACTTTGATTGGTATTCCGCGTTTGGCAAGTCCCGTCATTAAACCATCGCGTGGCCCAGGCCCGAGTGCACTGCCGATATACAAACCTGTGCCAATCGCAACTACGACGATGCCAACGACGACCATCGTTGCGCGTATCAAAAAGTTTTTCGGCTCAGGGATAACTTGAAGTGCTACGTCGGCGACCAAACCAATTTCTAATGCATTGAGAATCGTGCCGAGACCCGGTTTTTGCCCGAGCGGTATCCAAAGAAAAAGCAACATGAACCCGGTCATCACGATGATTTTGCCGATCGAGATTTCGGCTTGCTTGGCGACACCCTGGTGAAAAACATCCCACGGTGGTGCGCCAAGGTTTGCGTTCATTTGCAAAGAAATGCCGATAGCGAAGAGAGCCAGGCCAACAAGACATCTAACTAGACGACGACCAAGTCGGTCGCGAAATTCAAGTTGTTGAAGGCCTTGCACAGATTCACGCTAGCCAGCACTTCTGTTGTTGGCACACACATTCGTGACAATGTTCAAGACTGATGATCTGGTGGTCAAGCAACTGGCGAATTTGTTCGGCGTGATTTTTGGTTCGACATGCCCTGCATGTGGTCGAATTTCGGCGACAATTTGCAAATCTTGTCGCGAGACGCTCGACGGTTGCAACAGCGGTGTCGGCGACGACGAAAAAAGCAGCGACAAGCGCAGAGATTCGACCCAGTATCACGGTGATGTGCTCGTCGCATTTGAATATGATTCGACAATTCGAAAAGTTATCTTGAGTTTCAAATATCGCAATCAAAGATCGAGTTTGCGACTGATAGGTGACGCTCTCGTTCGACGAGTGCATGCTGAACAGTCTCGGTTACTCAAAAAAATTGACATTGTTACTTGGGCGCCAACGACACAAAAGCGCGTTATCGAGCGCGGCTACGACCATGCTGAGTTGATTGCGAAGTATGTCGCCAAACGATTGCAATTGCCATGTCAAAAAGTTTTGGTTCGACTCTCGGATCGACCTCAAACAGGAAAGTCGCGTGATGCGCGGTTGGTCGGCCCGTCTTTTTTGGCACGAAATTTAAACTCTGAACATTTGTTGCTCGTCGACGATGTAGTGACGACAGGAGCAACTTTAAACAGCGCAACTCATGCGCTTTATCAAGCGGGGGCTGGTCTGGTCACTTGCATGGCGGTAGCATCAACTGTCTTATGGCAATCCTCGACCGAGTCTTACGCGCTGGCGAAGGCAAGAAAGTAAAGGCTCTTGCGGCGATTTTGCCCGAAATAAACGCGCTGTCGAGCGAATATTCGGCTTTGAACGACGCGGCGTTGCGGGGCAAGACCACCGAGTTCAGGTCGCGACTTGAGCGCGGTGAGACCCTCGACGATCTGTTGATCGAGGCATTTGCTGTCGTGCGTGAGGCAGCGACTCGAGTTATTGGTCAACGTCATTACGACGTGCAGTTGATGGGTGGCGCAGCTTTGCACGCTGGTTGGGTTGCCGAAATGAAAACCGGTGAAGGCAAGACCCTCGTCTCGACACTGCCGGCATATTTGAATGCCTTATCGGGCAAAGGCGTGCATCAAATTACGACCAACGACTATTTGGCACAACGCGACGCCGAATGGATGGGTCAAATTCACAGGTGGCTGGGTTTGTCGGTGGGGCTCGTCGTGCCGGGTCGGCGCACGAGTTCTGCCGAGAAGCGCGTCGAATATTCGAGCGACATCACATACGGAACGAACAACGAGTTCGGGTTTGATTATCTGCGCGACAACATGGCTGCGACTCTGCAAGACAAAGTTCAGCGCGGTTTTAATTTTGCCATTGTCGACGAAGTTGACTCGATTCTCATCGACGAGGCAAGAACACCGTTGATTATTTCTGGTCGTGTCGCCGATGCCGCGAAACTTTATTATCAGTTCGCCGCCATCGTTCGCACTCTCGTGCGTGATGTCGACTATGACGTCGAAGAAGCCAAGCGAATCGTCGTGCCAACAGAGTCGGGTATCGAAAAAGTCGAAAAGCAGTTGGGTATCGAGAATCTCTACGACGAGGTTCAACAAAATTTGGTTCATCAACTTCAAGTGGCGCTTAAAGCAGCCGTTTTGTATCAACGCGACAAGGACTACATCATTCAAGATGGCGAAGTAAAGATCGTCGACGAATTTACTGGTCGCATTCTCGAAGGTCGACGATGGAGCGAAGGTATTCACCAGGCGGTCGAAGCCAAAGAGGGTGTCAACATCAAAGAAGAGAACCAGACTCTGGCCACGATCACTTTGCAGAACTATTTCAGAATGTACGAAAAACTTTCTGGTATGACCGGAACGGCACAAACTGAAGCCGCAGAATTGATGAACACGTACAACCTTCAAGTGGTGCCGATTCCGACCAATCGTGAAATGGTGCGCACCGACCAAGCCGACCAGATTTATAAGACCGAGGCCGCCAAATTCGACGCCGTCGTGCGCGACATCGAAGAAAAACATGCAAAGGGTCAGCCGGTTTTGGTTGGCACCGTGAGCGTCGAAAAGAGCGAGCAACTTTCAAAGAAATTGCAACAGCGCGGCATTCGCCACGAAGTGTTGAATGCCAAGCAACACGCTCGTGAAGCGATGGTCGTAACTCAGGCCGGTCGACTCGGGGCGATCACCGTGGCGACGAACATGGCTGGACGCGGTGTCGACATTTTGTTGGGCGGCAACCCTGAAGGTTTGGCGCGACAAGATGTGCTCAAAGAAGGCTTTGATCCGTTGACTCTTGTCGACGAGTTTGCCCTGCCGGCGCCACTCGAATCGATGCCACCAGATTATTTGACCGCCCGTGACAAGGCGCAAAATCGTTATCGCGAATTGCTGGCCAAATATATAGATAGTTGCAAAGTTGAAGGCGACAAAGTTCGTCAACTTGGTGGCCTTTATGTTTTGGGTACTGAGCGCCACGAGAGTCGACGAATCGACAATCAATTGCGTGGTCGCGCCGGACGACAAGGCGATCTTGGCGAGAGCCGGTTCTATCTGAGCCTTGACGACGAACTGATGCGACTGTTCGCAACTGGTGCACTTTCATGGGTGATGGGTCGTGCGTTGCCAGATGACGAGGCGATCGAAGCGAAGATGGTGACCAAGGCGATTGAGCGTGCACAGAGCACCGTTGAGCAACGCAACGGTGAGATTCGTAAGAATGTTCTCAAATACGACGAGGTGATGAACGAGCAGCGCAAGATCATTTATTTGCGCCGTGATCAAATTTTGCAGGGCCTTGACCTTAAGTCAGCAGCAATGGAGTATCTAGCCGAGGCCGTCGACGCTTTGATTGACTCGCACTGTGTCGCCGAAGCCGATGACGAGTGGGATGTCGACGGCTTGGTGCTCGAATTGCGAACCTTCTGGCCATCTGAAATTAGTGCGCCACAAATTTCTCAATGCGACTCGACCGACGAGATTTACGACTTGGTTATGGCCGACGCGAGCGAGTTCTACGCCAAACGTGAAGCCGAAATGACGGCACCGGTTATGCGTGAAGTCGAGCGTCAAGTGATGCTGAAAATCATTGATCAACGATGGCGAGAGCATCTCGAAGAAATGGACTACCTACAAGAGGGCATCAACTTGCGTGCGATCGGCCAGAAAGATCCGTTGATCGAGTGGCAGCGAGAAGGCTATGAAATGTTCGGAGCCTTGATGAAAGGCATCGCCCAAGATTTTGTCAAATATGTGATGCATGTTCAGGTAATCAATAATTCGGCACCCGCCAGCAAATTGAGCAACATCCAACAAACTTCGGATGAAAATATCGATCAAGCGCCGAGCGCAAAGTCGGGCACCAGTAGCAGTGTTTTCGGTCAGCCTGACTGGTCGAAGACCCCGCGCAACTCACCGTGCCCATGCGGCTCGGGCAAGAAATACAAGATGTGTCACGGTCGCGTCAATTAGAGCGAGTTAGCCGACATGAAAGATTTTTCAAGCGATCTAGGCGAAGTGCGTCGTCGTGTTGGTGAAGCTGCACGGTATCTGAATATCGAGACTTCAAGAGGCTTGTTGGTCGAACTTGAAGGTGAGGTCGCCAAGCCTGATCTGTGGAACGACCAAGAGTACGCCAAGAAAATCAACTCACAATACGCTGCGTTGAAAGCCGACATCGATCAATTCAATTTGTTGTCTCGCACGGTCGATGATTTGTTCGTGTTGCACGAACTTGCTCGCGCCGAAGACGACGCAACACAAGAACCAGAACTAGAAAATGGCATCGCCGCTTGTCGCAGTGAACTTGATGCACTTGAAATGCGCAGCATGTTCACGGGCGAACACGACGAATGCGATGCGATTCTGCAGATCAACGCCAAAGACGGTGGTGTCGATGCCCAAGACTGGAGCGAAATGTTGCTGCGAATGTATCGCCGTTGGGCCGAACGGCACGGATTCGCATTCGAAATCGGTGATGTCTCAATCGGCACCGAAGCCGGCATTTTGTCGGCCGACGTGACGATTCGTGGACGCTATGTGTATGGCTTGTTGACTAGTGAACGCGGCACGCATCGACTCGTGCGAATCAGCCCGTTTGACAACCAGGGTCGTCGCCAAACAAGTTTTGCCCTCGTGCAGATCTGGCCGATTCTCGATCAGGCAGAACTTGAAATCAACGAGAGCGATATTCGCATGGAAGTGTTTCGTGCTTCTGGCGCGGGTGGTCAGCATGTCAACAAGACATCGTCGGCTGTGCGATTGATTCATGAACCGACAGGCCTCGTCGCGTCGTCGCAACAAGAGCGCAGTCAGTTGCAGAATCGCGAGAGTGCGATGAAGAGATTGAAAGCGATGATCATCGCTCAAGACGAAGAAGAAAAAGCAGCTGCACTCGCACAGATTGCCGGCAAGCAGGCGCAAGTTGGGTGGGGCAGTCAGATTCGCTCATACGTTTTGCAGCCATATCAAATGGTCAAAGATCTCCGGTCGAGTATCGAGAGCAGCAACGTAACCGCGGTACTCGACGGTGATCTGGATGATTTCATGCTGGGCTTTCTGCGATGGCGCCGTTCTGACGGCGAATAAGCCTCATCGGCGATCTAGTTCGACGATGGTAAGTTTGTCGCAATGATTCGTCTTGAAAATGTGACGAAAATCTACGGCACCGAAACAGTTGCCGTTCGAGACGCCTCATTTGATATCCCTAAAAGTCAGTTCGTGTTCTTAGTCGGGCCATCAGGGTCAGGAAAATCGACCTTGTTGCGATTGATCAATCGTCAAGAGCAACCCGAGCGGGGCGATGTTTGGGTGGCTGGGCAAAACATCAATGAGTTGCCCGCCTCTCGAGTGCCGCACTTGCGTCGCAGCATGGGCAATGTTTTTCAAGACTACAAATTGTTGCTAAACAAAACGGTGTTCGAAAATGTCGCTTTTGCGCTCGAAGTAATTGGCAAACCACGACATGTGATTGCGCGTCAAGTGCCGATTGTGCTCGATCTCGTCGGTTTGGCCGACAAACAAGACAGGTTTCCGAATCAACTTTCGGGTGGCGAGCAACAACGNNTGGCCGATGAACCAACCGGAAACCTCGACCCGAATACCAGCGAAGGCATCATGGGTTTGCTGGATGAAATCAATCAAACCGGCACGACCGTGGTGATGGCGACCCACGATCACCGTGTCGTCAATGCGATGCGCAGGCGAGTGATTCAACTCGATCGTGGTGTCATCGTGCGTGACCAAGAGCGCGGAGTCTACGAGTAGATGTTTTCGCGAATCGCCTACGCCTTCCGTGAGACTTGGGAGAGCTTTCGACGTAATTTAACTTTGACAGCTGCCGCAGTGCTGACCTCGGCGGTGTCGCT
>DOHD01000160.1 GCA_003535455.1 Acidimicrobium sp. | reverse complement strand
GCTGTTTTCTACAATCGCCGCACGACCATCTTTGACAGTGATGACTATCTTTCTTTGCACTGGTCCGGTGATAGTCACGATTGAAACCGAACCTTCGGGTGCTTTCGCCCGTTTGCCAATAACCATTGGCAAAGTTCTGATTAGTCGGTCGACACTCAGTTCTGCACACAGCGAGCCCTGATTGCCCGGCTTGTTGATTGCTCGACGAATATCTTGTTCGTGCACCCAACTATCCATGGCGCGAATACTCAAAAACACAGCCATTGGCGCCTTGCCGATTGGTGTCATTGCCTCGTCGGTGAAATAACTCTCTGGGGCCGAATCAAAAAATGTCTTTCGCAACGCCGCGATCTCTTTGAATTCGTTCAAAACTTGCGAACCCGACAGATGTCGGCGCGAGTCAACTTCGTGTTCGTTCATCTCGCCGATTGGGTTTTTCACATGTTGCAAATCAGTCGCTTTGTGCGTTGTGCCGCTAAGACCACCAAGCGCACGTTCGGTGCCGATGATGTGCGAAAAATTATCTTGCACCGACCAACCCGGGCACGCGGTCGGGGTCTTCCATTCGGTTTCAGTCAGCGTCTCGCCAAGTGCTGTCATCGACTGCCATGTTTCGAACAAGCAGCGAAGAGTCAATTTGTAGTCGAGGTCGTTCATGGTGCTGGTGTCTGCACGGTGCGCCACTCGCGCGCTTTTAGATATGAGTCAAAAGTTTCGGCGATATTCGCCAAGTCGGTCGCGGTTTTTGGCGTCTTGATTTCGTATAGACCGGCAATTTCGCTGTAGTCATTCACAACTCGCCACAGTTTCATCGCCTCGTCACCTCGCGGTGGCGGCACGACGACCGGGCCGAACATGCTGCGCCCATTTTCGAACACGATTAGCGGCACACCAAACGCGGCGAACTTGTTGACCGATTCTTCGTGGTCGCGACGCACATCATCATGGGTTGTTTTGTCGGCAAGTGCTTCGTCCCAGGTTGATTCAGGCGCCGAAATGCCGGCGAGAAGTTCGCGAGCGGTTTGCTCTTCATAAGGTCGCAATCCATCTTCGTGCAGCGCTTTGGCCGCGACAAGATACCAATCGTCGCAAAGGTCGATATCGATGCGACGCAACCATGCCGCGATTCGCAGGGGCGTCCAGCCGTAGGCGCGGTCACGCTCCCATGGGTGCTTCTTGCCTTCTTCGCGATTTATTTCTTCGAGGCTGAAAAAACGCCAATTGATCTCAAGGTCGATCTGCGAGCGAACTTCGCGAATCCAGATCGAAGTTTGATACGCGTATGGGCACATGATGTCAAAGAAGAAATCGATCTTCTGCGGCTTGCTTTGCGAACTCGCCATTAAGTTCAGGTTAGTCACCAAGCCGATGTCGAAAACGAGCCGAGGCTAGATTTGAGTCATGCAAAGACCCACTCGATTTGCCCACACGAGATATCTGGGCGACAAGCGCACCCAACTCGTCTACGATGTCGACTCTCTTGAAGAGTCAAAGTACGCAGAGTTGATCGACGAAATCTGCAACAGCGATGTCGGCCTGTGTTTTGCGCCCGACTCCTTGCCCGAGGCACGCAATCGCGGGTACACACTGGCAAGCGAAGGCAAAACTCGTCGTCATCGCAAGCCTCACGCATAAACATTGACTTAGTGCCACAACTGTGAACGGCTCGTTTCTATCGGGTGGCATTTCGATCGCGCGATACCTCGCCAAGCCTTCGGGCAAGAGTGGCGCGATACCCGGCATGTTGTTGTGTCATGGGTTTCCGGTTGCGATGAATGATGCGCGACATTCGGCGAGCACGTTTCCTGAATTGATCGATCGTGTTGCCAACGAGTTGGGTTGGGCCGCGATGACTTTCACATTTCGCGGCTGCGGTGGCAGCGAAGGCGATTTTTCGATGCAAGGTTGGGTCGATGATCTTCGCGCGGCGATCGATCACCTCGTCGAACAATCAACACCGAGCGGTGTTTGGCTTGTCGGCACGAACACGGGTGCATCGTTGGCTTTGTGCGCAGCAGCCGACGATCCGCGGATCAACGGTTGCGCGTTGCTCGGCCCTCGCGCCGATTTCGACGATTGGGCTGCACAACCACGTCGATTTTTAGAACATGTTCGCGAAGTTGGTGCGATTCATAAACCGAAGTTTCCTGATTCATTCGACGAATGGTCGCGCGAATTGCGACGATTCAGACCGACCGACGCAGCGCGCAGGTTTGCACCGCGACCACTTTTGTTGTTGCACGGCGACGACGACGAAGCCGTGCCGACTGCAGACTCGCGAGTTCTCGCCGAAGCACACGGTTCGGCAGAGCTTCAAGTTATTGCAGGCGCTGGCCACCGCCTGCGCCACGATCCGCGAGCGATTGCAGTTTTGTTGGGCTGGCTTGATCGCCAACGCTCAAACATGCCGAACTAAAAGTTCTTAGCGATATCCGTTCGGGTGCGTGCTGTGCCAGGCGTATGCAGAGTCGACAATTTGCTGCAATGACTTAGTCGCGCGCCAATTTAAAGTTTTATTCGCAAGTGTCGCATCGGCGTAAACGCTGACAGGGTCGCCAGGGCGTCGCGCCGAAACTGTGTATGGCACTTTGCGTTTTGCAATTTGCTCGGCGAGATCAATGAGTTGCGTTACTGACGTGCCATGGCCAGTGCCGATATTGCAAACCAGCGTCTTGCCACCAGTTTCAAGATATTCAAGCGCCTTCAAGTGGGCCACAGCCAAGTCTTCGACATGAATGTAATCGCGAATGCATGTGCCGTCTGGCGTCGCATAGTCGTTGCCATAAATTTCAAACTCGAACGTGTCGTCTAGTAACGCGCGCATCACGCGGGGCAACAAGTTTTGTGAACTAGACCAATCTTCGCCGATTTTGTTGTCGCTACTTGCACCAGCGGCATTGAAATATCGCAAACTCACCGAATTGATTGGCTGAGTTGCGTGCACGGCAAGCGAGCCGAGATATTTTTCGACCGCGAGTTTTGTCTCGGCATAGACGCTTTCTGGCATTGTCGGCATCGTTTCGGTGACGGGCACCGACTTTGGAGTGCCGTAAACAGCAGCCGAACTTGAAAACACAAATTTGTCGACTTTGTTTTCGGCGAGCACCGCCAAAAGTTTTTCAGTTGAAGCGACGTTGTTGCTCCAATACATTTCGGGCTTTGCCATCGATTCACCGACTGCTTTGTACGCCGCAAAGTGCACGACACTTGCGACTTTATGGTCTCTGCAAATTCGGCCGACTAGTTCTTGATCGGCAATATCACCAACAATCAACTCAGCGTCGACCACCGCTTCGCGGTTGCCGCGTTCAAGCGTGTCGAGCACGACAACATTGCGACCATTTGCACGCAACGCGCGCACCGTGTGTGCGCCGATATAGCCGGCACCACCCGTGACAAGAACGGTCACTTCTTGACTCGGCTCTTTTTTCGCACCAATGGTCGATCTTGTTTGTCAGTGTCGCGTGCTCGTTGCATCTGTTTGAATCCACGAACTTTCAATAGGGTGGCTGCCGAATAAATATCAGCGACACTTCGCGGTCGCGCGTCAGAAAACACCCCCGCGTATTTCTTCCAGTCTTTTGGTCGAACACCAAATCGTTTGCCGAGCAGAGCGATAAAAATTTCGGCTTTCTCTTGGCCATATCCAGGCAATTTGCGCAGGCGCGCCATCAAAATTTTGGCATCGTCAACATCGCGCCAAACATTTTCACCTTTGCCGTCGTAATTTTCGGCCAGCGCCGCACATAGACCGTGAATTCGTGTCGCCATCGATCGCGGAAACCTGTGTATCGCCGGCGTCTCAGAGCAAACGGCAACGAACTTGTCGACATCCATTGCTGCGATTCGTTTGGCGTTCAAATGACCGAGTCGTTTGCGAATCGTGTAAGGTCCCGTGAAAGCCCACTCCATCGGCACTTGTTGGTCAAGCAACATGCCGATCATCA
>DOHD01000003.1:7100-7572 GCA_003535455.1 Acidimicrobium sp. | reverse complement strand
TCGCGCGCGAGAGAATCGACGCCCTGCTCGACGAAGGAAGTTTTCATGAACTCGATCTGTTGGCGCGACATCGCGCACATGCAGCCGGTCTTGAAGAGCACCCGTATACCGATGGCGTGATCACAGGTTGGGGAACTATCGACGGNNTTGTGTACAGCCAAGACTTCACCGTGTTCGGTGGAGCACTCGGCGAAGTGTTCGCCGAAAAGATTCACAAGTTGATGGATCTCGCGCTCAAAGTTGGTGCGCCGCTGATCGGTCTCAATGACGGTGCAGGTGCTCGAATTCAAGAAGGCGTCGTTTCGTTGGCGAGTTACGGCGGCATCTTTCACCGAAATGTGCAGTCGTCCGGCGTCATTCCGCAGATCAGCGTCGTGCTCGGGCCTTGCGCGGGTGGTGCGGTCTACTCACCGGCAATGACAGATTTTATTTTTATGGTGCGCGAGACCAGCCACATGTTCATTACTGGCCC
>DOHD01000003.1:6772-6933 GCA_003535455.1 Acidimicrobium sp. | reverse complement strand
TTGCCACCGTCTGCAAATCAGCCCTACGACATGAAAAAAGTTATCGCCGAAGTTGTGGATGACGGTGAATTCTTCGAATACTTTCCGCATTGGGCAAAGAGCATCGTCTGTGGTTTTTCGCGTCTCGACGGCAAAACAGTCGGCATAGTCGGCAATCAACC
>DOHD01000003.1:0-6692 GCA_003535455.1 Acidimicrobium sp. | reverse complement strand
GGTTTCTTGCCGGGCGTCGACCAAGAATACGGCGGCATCATTCGACACGGCGCGAAATTGCTCTATGCATATTGCGAAGCAACGGTGCCCCGCATTCAAGTGATCACACGCAAGGCATACGGCGGCGCATATGTCGTTATGAATTCAAAATCAATTGGTGCCGACTTGGCGTATGCGTGGCCGACCGCTGAACTGGCCGTGATGGGCCCGCAAGGCGCGGTTGAAATTGTCTATCGCCGAGAGTTGCAACAAGCCGCAAACCCGGCCGAGCGTCGCAAAGANNCGTGGTTATGTCGACGACGTCATCGACCCAGCCGAGACGCGTACGAAACTTATTGCAGGTCTGAAGATGTTGCAGTCAAAGCGCGAAGAGTTGCCGCGACGCAAACACGGAAACATGCCACTGTGACGATTCAAAACTCGGTTTCGCCGACACCAACTGCCGACGAAGCAGTGGCGATTGCGACCGCACTTGAAATGTTGTGGCCAAAACCACAAACTAACGTCGCCACATCGGTGCAAACATCTTGGAGATTCAGCGGCCGGTCATGGACTGATTCAGTTCTGGCGCGTCGCAGCCGACCAAATTAAAAATGTCTGGTCCGCTGCACGATCTGCGGGTCATTGACCTCTCGACTGTGTTAGCAGGGCCGAACTGCGCTCGCTACTTTGCTGATTTCGGCGCCGATGTCATAAAAATTGAGAAACCTGGCGCAGGCGACAGTCTTCGCGGCATGGCATGGAAAGATCCGCGTGATGGCACCGGTTTATGGTGGAAGTTGGTCAATCGCAACAAGCGAAACATCGCGCTCGATCTAAAACTAGATAGCGACCGCGAAGTTTTTTTGAATCTAATCAATGAGGCCGATGTGCTCGTCGAAAATTTTCGCCCCGGCACGCTCGAGCGATTGGGTGTCGGGCCAGAAATTTTGTTGCAACGCAACTCAAAACTTGTGATAACTCGTGTTTCGGGGTTCGGACAAACGGGACCGTACAAAGATCGACCAGGTTTTGCATCTATCGCCGAATCGATGTCGGGTCTGGCGGCAATAAGTGGCGATCCTGATGGTCCGCCAATGTTGCCGCCGATTGCTCTGACAGACGAAGTCACGGGGGTCGTCGCAGCGTTCGCAACAATGGTCGCTCTGCACAGCAAAGTTGGACAAGTGGTTGACGTCAATTTGCTTGAAACAATGTTTCAAATTATGGGACCATTGATTTCACTTTTCGTTTTGACCGGCGAAGAACAACCACGCCTCGGTTCACAGTTGCCATATACGGTGCCGCGTGGCGTCTTTCAGTGCAGCGATAAAAAATGGGTTGGTGTCTCGGCGAGTTCAGATTCGGTTGCGGCGCGAGTAGTCGAAGTGCTCGGCTTCGCGGGTGACGAAAGGTTTTTGACTTTTTCAAGTCGCGTCAAACATCGCGCAATACTGCACGAACTAATGACTAGGTATTGTGCGAGTCGCGACAGCGCAACGGTTCTGAAAATTTTCACTGACGCGCAGGCCGCTATTGGTCCGGTGTTGTCGATGGCCGAGATCGCAGTTGACCCGCATTTTGCTGCGCGTCAAGCGATTCAAGTTGTCGGAGCAACACCAATGCAAGGTCTGCTCGCCTCGTTATCTGGCACACCAGGTGAACTACGGTGGGAAGGTCGCGCGCTTGACGCAGACGGCGAAGAGATTCGCAAAAATCTCTGGAAACACGGTTAGAAAGCGGAATTTTGAAAAATTGGTCGAGAGGCGCGAAAGTTCTCGCGTTAACTGCGATTGGTGTGATGTTGGTTTCGCTTGACATCAGCATCGTCAATGTTGCGTTCGGTTCATTTGTCGCCGAATGGCCCGAAAGTCGAAGAACACTGACCTGGATCTTTTCGGCATACAACATCGCCTACGCCGCAGGTTTGCTGACCGCTGGTCGACTTGCGGATGCGTTTGGTCGCAAGCGAGCGTTTCTCACGGGATTGATGATTTTTATGCTTGGGTCGATTCTCTGCGCTATCTCGCCTGCTGCAGTCTTTATGGTCATCGCGAGAATTATTCAGGCTGTTGGCGGGGCAATTCTCACGCCGGCTTCGTTGGCGCTCGTGCTACCTGAGTTTGCCGTTGAAAAACGTTCGGCGGCGATTGGCGTTTGGGGTGCAGTCGGTGGAATCTCGGCGGCAAGTGGCCCGACAATCGGTGGTTTTTTGGTCGACAACTTCGGCTGGCACTCGGTGTTTTTAGTCAATGTTCCGTTCTGCTTGCTGGCATTTGCTATCGGCCTTAAATTGTTGCGCGAATCGCGCGATGAAACAGCACCGCGCACAGTCGATTATTTCGGCGCGTTACTCGTTGTGCTCGGCGTCGGTCTGCTCACCTTGATGATCGTACAAAGCGATGAGTGGGGCTGGGTTTCAAATCGATCATTGACAATTTTTGCGATCTCTCTCCTATTTATTGGTGGTTTCGTCTGGCGATGCAACAAAGTCGCCCACCCGGTGCTTGATTTACGTTTGTTCAGACTGCCGTTTGTGACGGCGGCGGCCATCAGTGGTTTTGTTTTCACGATGGGTTTCTTCTCGATGATTTTTGTCAACACTCAATGGTTACAAGTCGTATGGGGTTACAGCCCGTCGTTGTCGGGTCTCGCAGGTTCGCCGGGCCCATTGGCGGCGGCGATCGTCGCGGCGCCAGCAGGCAAACTCGCTAATCGCATCGGTCACGGCAAGGTAGTCGCCACTGGTGCACTGATCATGTCAATTGGCATCGCATGGATGAACCTGTTCATCTCGACTGAAATTCATTATTGGGATTTTTACTTTCCAACGATGGTCGTTACCGGTGTCGGTGTAGGGCTTTGTATCTCGACGATTTCAAGTTCGGCCACGGCGTTTTTGCCGCAACCAAAATTTGCGATGGGTTCTGCTCTAAACAACACTGCACGGCAAATCGGTGCAGCACTTGGTGTTGCACTCGTCAGTTCGATGCTCGTCGCCGCGGCAAAAACTGATACACCGACAAACGGCTTTCATGCAGCTTGGACACTTATGAGCGGCGTAATTCTGCTTTCAGGTATCGCAATGCTGACCTTATTTCGGCGACCAACTGCCGAGCAACTCGCCCAGGCAATTTAACTGGCCACACCCACTGGGCATGTCACTCCAGTGCCACCGATGCCGCAATATCCGCTCGGGTTTTTGGCGAGATATTGCTGGTGATATTCCTCAGCGTAATAAAACTCACCCGATTGTTTGATTTCGGTCGTGATCTTGCCGAAGCCTGCTTGTCTGAGCCGTTGTTGAAAAATGTCGCGGGTGGCGATTGCGGCAGCCTGTTGATCTAAGTTATCGAAATAAATCGCACTGCGATATTGGGTACCGATGTCGTTGCCTTGACGCATGCCTTGGGTCGGGTCATGTGACTCCCAAAAAGTTTGTAGCAACTTTTCATAAGAAACTTTTTCTGGGTCAAATACAACGAGCACGACTTCGGCGTGCATCGTGTCACCATTGCAAACTTCGCGATACGTCGGGTTGAGTTTGGTGCCCCCGCTATAACCCACAGCTGTCGAATAGACCCCGTCTAGTTGCCAGAACTTACGCTCGGCGCCCCAAAAACAACCCAAACCAAAAATCGCTCTTTGCATTGAGTTTGGCCAAGGTTCAACGAATGAATTGCCGAGGACGAAGTGAGCAGTGTTCATTGTGTCAGGCTATTGGATGTCTATGCAATCGAGTGAACTTGAGCCGCGACTATTTTTAGCCTCAGATATTGATTCGGCTCTCGAGCTCAATAACGCCAATGCGCCAGCCGTCGGCGAAATTGATCGGTTGACGCTCGAATTTCTGGTCGAGCACTCGTTATATTCGTTTGCGATAGGCACCGAAACTCTGCATGCTTTTTGTATAACTTTCGCTCCGGGCGCGCCATATACGAGCGTGAACTACCAATGGTTTTCAAAAAAATATTCCGAATTTGTTTATCTCGATCGAATCGTCGTCAGTGAAACAATGCGCAACAAATCGCTCGGTGCAAAGCTCTATTCTGCTGTTGAACAGCGAATGGTCAAAGATCGATGTGCGCCGTTGTTGACTTGTGAGGTGAACTTGAATCCGCCGAATCTTGGTTCGATTCGGTTTCATAATCGCATCGGCTTTCGCGAAGTTGGCCAGCAAGACTCAAAACCTGGCTTGACGGTAAGCATGCTGGCCAAAGAACTCAGATGACTCTTACTTTTTTAAAAAAGTTACGGGATCTATCTGTACTGATTTGGACAGTTCTTTGTATCGCGGCAATCGCACGGTTTGCCTCAATTTCAGGCAATCGCACTTTTCAATATGACGAATGGAACTTCGTGCTAAATCGCTGGCAACTGTCGCTCGACACATTTCTACAACCACACAACAGCCATCTTTCGATTTTTCCTGCTGCCGTATTTTTCTTTTTATTCAGGGCAGTCGGCCTTGCAAATTATTGGGTGTTTCTTTTTGTCGGTTTTATGACTCACATTGCGACGGCTTCAATTTTCGCCTTGCTCGTTTCAAAACGTCTTGGCAAAACCAGTGCCATAGCTCTCGGCGCGCTATTTCTCTTTCTTGGTACTGGTGCTGAAAACATCCTTTGGCCCTTTCAAATTGGAGCAATGGCGAGTCTGGCAGGCTATTTATTGGCACTTCACTTTCTCAGCAGTCAACATCGACATGGCAACTTGCTCGCGATGACTTCAATCATTTTGTCGGTTGGTTCTGCCGGTTTTGGAATAGCGGCTGTAATCGGTGTCACGATGCAAATCGTCATATCTAGACAAATCAAAAAATCGTGGTGGGTCACAGTAATGCCGAGCGCACTTTGGCTGCTGTGGTACATCAATTATGGTCAAAGCGAAGTCAGATCTGAGAACCTCAATGTGGCACTGCGCTACATGAACGAGTCATTTGCGGCATCGCTTAATTCAATCTTCGCTTTATCTATTGGATGGGGTTTTGTTTTTGAAGTCGTGTTGTCGGGAACTATCGCGTATTTTGTCGTGGTCAAGAAAATTTTCAGCCCACAGCTCGCTGGTCTAATAACTGTGCTACTGGTCAATTGGTTTTTTACGGCGCTTTCACGCGCCCAATTTTGGGCACCTCAATCAAGCCGCTATGTCTATTTGACGATTCCCTTAATTATTCTCTCCGTAGTAGAAATTGTTAGAAAACTTCCACGGGCACAGTTAAATGTGGGGGCAATCATTATTTCGCTCTGGTCGATCACCGCGGGTTGGTCGTTCATGAATGCTCATTCTCAATTCTTGCGTGAGTGGTCAACGACGCTACGAGCTGAACTGAGCGCTCTCGAAGACCAAAAACAATTTGTCGATCCGAACTATTTTCCCGACACGCTCCGAGCACCCGATATCTCTGCGAAAAAATATTTCGCTGCCACTGGCGCACTTGAGTCATCTCCTGCCCAAGACTTTTCTTCCTTGGCGACCACATCAGAAAGCGTTCGCACCGAAGTCGACCGCGTGTTGTTGCAATCTGGTGCACTACTAATTAGCGACACCCAGACGACAGTCTCAGGTTGCGACGAAGAGTTTGACTCTTCTGACTTTTTGATACTTAAAAACTCTTTTACTCTGATTTCGTCACCCGATGGCGAAATTGAAATCGGGTTTCGACGATTCGCAGATCAGCCGAGTGCCGTTTTGCGAACGATCATCCCAGAATCTGCGACGGTTGCGGTCACAATAAAAGAAACGTTCAAGAATCAGCATTGGACGGTTGTTTCGCTCACACCAAATAGGCGTGTTTGTCTGGGTGATTCGTCTGGCTAGATCTTGCCTTCGTTGATCGCCATCTGAATCCACGGAATTACTTCATCCAACATTTCGTCCAGAGTCGTGGTGCATTCAAAACCTAGAACTTCTTTGGTTTTCTTCGTCGACGGAACACGGCGTTGCACGTCATATTCGTATGCGTCATCGCTTACATACTTGAAAGGCTTAGATGATTTGTGAATCTTGTTCCAGATCACTTCCGCAAGTTGTAAAACCGATGTCGACTCGGCTGTCGAAATATTAAAATCTTCGTTGAGTGCTTTCGGGCTTTCCATACACGTGACTATGCCTTTGGCCAAATCACCCCCGTAGGTGTAATGACGAATCTGCTCACCCGAGCCGAGAATGTGCAGAGGATCTTGACCTTTCAAGATTTTTTGCACGAGGTCAGGCACCACATGGCTCATCGCTAGAGACACATTTCCCGAGAGAACTTCGACTTCGCCGAGAGCTCGACCTTCGCCTACACCGACACAGTTAAACGGTCGCACGATTGTGAATGGAAGTTTGTATTGATCGAAGGCTGCCTGGGCAAAATATTCAACGGCGAGTTTTTGAAAACCATATGACGACAGCGGTGGCGGAATTTTGCGCTGATCACCCTCTTCGCTTGGCCAATGTTGCGAACTCTCGAAAACCATCGACGAACTCAGATAGGTGACTTTTTGCAACTTGCCTTGGCGATGTGCGCGAATTGCGGCGTCGCACGTTGACGCCATTATCCGTTCGTTTGTAGCAAGAAGGTCGTATGCATATGCATGAAAATAACTGATACCGCCAATCAAAGCGGCGCCAGCAATCAGATGATCACAATCCATCAACAAGCCGGCCATCAAGTCGACGTCTCTCGCGTCGCCTTCGACGAGTTTGTAGTTGGCGTGACTGTCGTA
>DOHD01000159.1 GCA_003535455.1 Acidimicrobium sp. | reverse complement strand
GTTGGCGATGAAGGCGGTTTCGCTCCGAATTTGGCGAACAACGAGTCAGCGATCGAATTTTTGGTCGACGCGATCACCAAGGCGGGTTTCAAGCCCGGCAAAGAAATTGCGATCGCGCTCGATCCGGCAATGAGCGAAGTTTATCGAGACTCGCGTTACCACTTGAGTGGCGAAAACAAAGTTTTAACCAGCGACGAACTGGTCGATTGGTGGTCGCAACTTGTCAATCGTTACCCGATTGTCTCAATCGAAGACTCGTTGGCCGAAAATGACTGGGATGGCTGGGCAGCGATGTCGTCGGCGCTCGCATCTCGAGTGCAACTCGTTGGCGACGACTTGTTCGTCACTAACCCGAAACGACTTCAGATGGGCATCGACAAAAAAATCGCCAACAGCGTCTTGATCAAAGTCAACCAGATCGGCACTCTTTCAGAGACTCTCGACACGGTCGCGCTGGCAAACGCCAATGGTTACACCAGNNCAGATCAAAACTGGTGCGCCGGCTCGAAGCGACAGAGTCGCAAAATACAATCAGTTGTTACGCATCGAACAAGAACTTGGTTCACGCGCCAAATATCCCGCGTTGTTTCAACGCTCGCCCAAATAACGCACTTCGCAAGCTTNNCCACCGAAACACGCTTGACCGGTTCGCGTCGCAGCAGGTTTGCAATCATGCCAGTCGGTGCGTTGTTTATCGTCGCAGTGTTGCTCGCTTTGTTCGTCATTCCGATGCGTACCTGGACAAAACAGCGCGATGGTGTCGCTGAAAAAAGCGCCCAGTTCGCCGCGTTCGAAGACATCAATGATGCGTTGCAGGACGAAGTGGATGTGCTGAAAACCCCCGAAGGTGCCCAAGAAGCAATCAGGTCGCAATTGGGCTATTTGTTGCCGAGCGAAAAGCGCGTGCCGATGCTCGACGTACCCCGCGCCACGGCCGATTTGCCTGATCGCTGGCCCTACACGGTAGTGACAAATATTTTGCAGGTTAGAACCGCGCAAGCGATTCGAAATAGTGGCGTTGAAATTTTGAATCCGCTTCAGCCTTAATCGCTGAAATCATATAGATTCATCTCGTTATATCTCTCTGATTTAGGAGCAACAGTGGCTGGAAGCATTTTGGGCAATCGGGTTTTGCGCAAAGAAGACCCAAAATTTTTGACAACTGGCGGCAAATACATCGAAGATATGAACGACGAACCGTTGTTTGCCGGCGCACTGCATGTCACCTACGTTCGATCGACGGTCGCGCATGCAAAAATCACCAAGATTGATCTGACAGATTGCAAAACGGCGCCAGGTGTCGTCGCGGTTTTCACCGCCCAAGATCTCGAACTTGAAGAAGAGCCCGCAACATTTAACCCGCTCGCAAAAAGATCGCACCTGGCGATTGGCAAGGTGCGATGGGTCGGTGAACTTGTCGCTGCGATCGTTACCGAAAGACCCGACCAAGGAGAAGACGCAATTGAGCGCGCGGTCATCGAATATGAAACACTCGAGCCGCTAATCGATGTCGAACAAGCGATGAATAGCAAGACGCTGATCTATGAAGAATGCGGCAGCAACATCGTGATGGGCACCGTTGAGATGGGCATGCCCGACAACACCGGCGATGCATTGTTCAAAGACTGCGAGGTGGTCGTCAAGGGTCGGTTCATGAACCAACGCGTCGCGCCTTGCCCGCTTGAAGCACGAGGCTCAGCAGCAACATGGATAGACGGTCGACTGCACCAATGGATCTCGACGCAACACGCTCAAGGCGTGCGCGGCGAAGTTGCCAAAGCCAACAAAATTGATGCCGAAAAAATTCGCATCGTCACCCCCGATGTGGGTGGCGGTTTTGGCGCCAAGATCAGCGCATACTCAGAAGAATTGTTGCTCGGCAATATTTCGAAACATGTCGGCAAACCAGTGCGATGGCGCGAGACGCGAAGCGAATCAATGGTCGGTCTTGGTCATGGTCGTGCCCAATTGCAATACATAACTATTGGTGGCACAAAAGCGGGCAGGGTAACCGCTTATCAACTCAACGCAATTCAAGATTCGGGTGGCTGGGTAGAAGTTGGCACTGTGCTCGCCCCGTTCATGACTCGCCCGATGTCGCAAGGTGTTTATGACATCGAAAGAATGGAATGCCGCACCACTTCGGTCGTCACGAATACGACGCCGATTGTCGCATATCGCGGTGCGGGTCGACCCGAGGCCACCGCTGCGATCGAACGCGCGATCGATCTTTTTGCGGCCGAGATCGGCAAAGACCCAGCCGAAGTTCGACGCATCAATTTGATACCGAAATTTATGGAGACTCACAAGACAAAAATTGGTCACACATACGATGTTGGCGACTACGGTGCGGCTCTCGAAAAAGCGATGGCGATCGCGAAATATTCAGAGGCTCGTGCCGAACAAGCCGAGCGTCGCAAACGTGGAGACAAAATTCAACTCGGTATCGGCGTCAGCGTCTATGTCGAAATCACCGGTGGCGTCGACCCAATGCAAGAACACGCGAAAATAAATATCCTGCCAAATGGTCGAGCCATTGTTTACACTGGTACATCGCCGCACGGTCAGGGTCATGTGACGTCATGGTCGATGATCGCCAGCAGCGAAACAGGTATCGACATCAAAGACATCGATGTCGTCTGGGGTGACACAGATCTCGTGCCGAGTGGCGGTGGCACGATGGGCTCACGTTCGTTGCAACAAGGTGGCGCCGCCGTGCAAAAGGTGTCGATTGAACTTGTCGATGAAGCACGCAAACTCGCCGCCCAACTTCTTGAAGCCAACGAAAGCGACATCGTGCTCGACAAAACAACCGGAGCATTTCATGTTGCAGGAACGCCGTCGATTTCGAAATCGTGGTCAGATGTTGCAAAAGCTGCCGACGCAAAAACTGGTCTCGCTCATGAGGGCATTTTCGTCGCGAGTTCGGCGACGTTTCCGTTTGGTGCGCATATCGCCATTGTCGAAGTAGACACCGAAACTGGACAAGTGAAACACCGTCGTCACATCGCGTGCGACGACGCCGGCAAAGTGGTTAATCCGTTGATACTCGACGGCCAGATTCATGGAGGCATCGCTCAAGGCACCGCGCAGGCTCTGCTCGAAGAGTTTCGCTACGACATCGACGGCAATCCGATAACCACAAATTTTGCAGATTACACATTTATCTCGGCGGTTGA
>DOHD01000162.1:9554-11689 GCA_003535455.1 Acidimicrobium sp. | reverse complement strand
GCTTGAGATCTTTATTGTTCTGGCGAACTTGGGTCTTCAGGCACGACTCGCAAACCACGCTCGAGTGTTTCGACCACACTTGCATCAGGTATGAAATCAGCGATGCTCGGCAAATCTTCGAGCGATGCAATACCGAGTCGCTCCAAAAACAACGGGGTCGTCCCGAACAACACCGCTTGACCTGGTCCGTCATCGCGTTGAACTTCGGTTATGTAGCCGCGTGCTTGCAGAGTTCGCATTACTGCTTCGGGATCAACACCGCGAATAGACGCAATTTGCGAACGCGACAAAGGTTGTTTATAGGCGATGATCGCCAAAGTCTCGAGTGCTGCCGACGACACGCGTGCCTGCTGACCATCTAAGACGAAGCGTTCGACATACGGCGCCAAATCTGGATGGGACTGAAACCGAAATCCTCCGGCTACCTTCACCAATTGAAAACCGTGGCCTGCAGATTCATATGTAGTTGCCAGTCGATCACACAACGCCTCAACCGTGGCTTGAGAAATTTCGAGCAACTGCGCCAACAGCGCAGGCGCGACAGGCTCCATTGCGACCATCAAGATCGCCTCGAGCGCACGCACTGTCTCTGGATCTAGATTCAAATCTTCTTGGCTCATTTGTTATCCCTCGTAATTGTCTATTGCGATTGATTCATCTTCGACACCCAACCACACGACTTCGATATCTCCGAAGCGTCGCAACTGCTCGAGTTCGACGCGTCCTTGTTTATACAACTCGAGAATCGCCAGAAATCTAACCACGACTTCGATCTTGTCGGTGATGCCAATAACGATGTCGCGAAATGTCGCCCGCCCTGTTTGGCGCATGTGTTCGGCGACAGACACGAGAGCTTCGGCGACGCTGGCTCGAATCGGCGCCACGTGCTCGAGACCAATTACCTTCGGTGCTTTTGGTGCAGCCGCACGCATAAAGGCGCGCTGAACCCGCAAAGGGCTGACACCTTCAAGCAAATCGGGCATCAATGATGCGAATCTCTCTTCGGGTCCGGCCATCCGTGGAAAACTCAAGTTAGCGCGACTCACCAAGTCACTAAATACTGTTGCAACATCTTTGAATGTTTTGCAGTCAAGCAGCCGCGCCAGCAGCAAATCGCGCTCTTCCCACAAAGCCAACTCGTCGTCTAAATCGCCGTCATCTTTGCCGGGCAACAATCGTCGTGTTTTGAGTTCGATCAGCGTCGCGGCGATCAACAAAAACTCGGTCGCCAGGTCAAGGTCGATTGTCTGCATCTTGGCAACTTCGTCAAGATATGCCGTGACTATGTTCGACAGCGAAACTTCGTGAATATCAACTTCTTCTTTAAGAATCAGGTGTAGCAGCAACTCAAACGGTCCATCAAAAGTTGGCGTTGAGACTGCATATTTCATCACCTGCGAGATTACCTCCCCCCGCCTTTCAATGTCGGCAACTAAGGTTGATTTATGACCCGCGTACTGTCTTGCATTCAACCTACGGGCGAGGTTCACCTTGGCAATTACCTTGGCGCACTGCGAAATTGGGTTATCGGCCAAGACAAGGCCGATGTTTTTCATGGCATCGTTGATCTACACGCGCTGACGGTGACAGAAAAACCTGGTGTTCTCGGTGCGAACACACTGCAACTCGCAGCGATGTTGTTTGCAGTCGGCCTCGACCCAGACATTGCAACCGTCTTTGTGCAAAGCCACATAGTCGAACACAGCCAACTCGGCTGGATAATGGAGTGCACGGTTTCATTCGGTGAGCTCAGCCGAATGACGCAATTCAAAGATAAATCAGCCAAACGCGAAGCCGAATTCGTTTCTGCGGGTTTGTTCACATATCCGGCTTTACAGGCTGCCGACATCTTGTTATACGACGCAAACGAAGTGCCTGTCGGTGATGATCAGCGCCAACACATCGAGATCACGCGTGACATCGCTATTCGCTTCAATCATCGTTTTGGCGAAACATTCGTGATTCCTAAAGCCGTGACACCAGCGAGTGGTGCACGCGTAATGGATCTTCAAAACCCAACCGCCAAAATGTCGAAATCTGGCGACGATGATTCAGGTGTCATCTACTTGCTTGACGCCCCTGCTGCAATCGAAAAAAAATTTAAACGTGCGGTAACTGACAGCGATTCTGAGGTT
>DOHD01000162.1:2681-9462 GCA_003535455.1 Acidimicrobium sp. | reverse complement strand
CACGAGGTATGGCGACCTAAAATCGGCAAGCGCACAAGCAGTTATCGCGATGCTCTCGCCGATTCAAGCTAAATACGGAGAACTTTTGCGGGACAAAGCCGAATTAATGCGATTGATCCATAAAGGCAATGATCGCGCCCAAGCAGTTGCAAGTGCGACCCTCGACCGAGCGCATAAATCGATCGGCTTTTTGGGTCGCAATTAACTCAAATGTTGTCGGCGTCGCGCAACGCCTGCGCGAACATAGATAATCTCTCGTCGCTGTCGGCAAATTCGCCAGAAACAAGTCGACAAGTCGTAGCGTCGCTGTCAATCTGACGCAATATTTTGCCACCAATCTTTTCATGGTCGTGATATCGCGAAAATTTCGAACCACGACTTCCTACTATGGTCGCCACAACTCGACCGATCACTCCGAGGTTCGATTCTGTTTTGCCAACATCATGCAACAAAGACGCACGCACGGCGGCGATCTCGGCGTTTGGCAGCCGCTCCAAAAATCTTCGCATGACGATGATGCTGTGCTTTTTGTCGATCAGAGGCATCTGTGACCAAAGCAGATATTCTTTTTCGGTCAACTTCTCGCGCACAACTTCGATTGTCTCTGCGGCGAGATTACGCCGATCAAGCGAAAAGATAAACCGCCTTACAAGGTGCACGAACGAATTCACTTTATGGCGCGCGCCCGCGGGTGCGCGTCACGATACATCTCGTAGAGCACCTCGTTGTCGACCCGCGTGTAGATCTGTGTTGTGCTCACCGAAGCGTGACCTAATAGTTCTTGAACAACCCGCAAGTCGGCGCCGTGCACCAACATGTGCGTCGCGCACGAATGACGCAGCGCATGCGGAGATATGTCTTTGATCTTTGCCAATGCCGCGTATTTGCGCACAATATTAAAAACTGCTTGACGCGACAACCGTGTGCCATGCACACCGAGAAAAACTGCGTCGCTATCTTCCCGACTCGACCATTTGTCGGGTACAAGACCAGGTCTGCCGCCCAGATCAAAATAGTCGCGCAAAGCATCGTGACATGGCCGACCAAATGGCACTATTCGTTCTTTTGAACCCTTACCAAAAAGACGCACCAAAGAATCTTGCATGTCAATATCACTCATTGACAAAGTGCAAAGTTCGGCGACCCTTGCGCCAGTTGCATAAAGAAACTCAAGAATTGCTCGATCGCGTCGCGCAAACGAATCGACACCGGTTACTGCGTTCAACAGCAAACTGACCTCGTCCTCTGAAATGCCTTTGGGCAAGCTACTCGGCACCTTCACACCGTCGACTTGAGTCGCAGGGTTGTCTTGGCGTATACCTTCTTGGGCGAGATACCTATAAAACATTCGCACCGCTGCAAATTGCCGCGCCACGGACTTCGGGGCTTTGCCCGATGCTCGCAGATGTGCTACGAATCGCTCGAGATGTTGCGTCGTTGCATTCATCACGTTGGCTTTTTGAGTTGTCAACCATGTGACATAGCTATCAATATCGCGACGATATGCGAGCAGCGTATTCAACGATCGACCTTGCTCGACGCGCATCCACGTCATAAATGTTTCGAGCGAATCAGCAGCCATTTCGCGACTGTCTGTTCAAAGAAGATGACTAAAATTTTGCGCGACGAGTAGCAAACCGATCACAGATTTTCCATCAGAAATTTCACCTGTCTTGATCATTTCTAGTGCGTCACCAAACAACGGCGTGTCGATGGTCATAAATTGCTCTTCTGGGCCGTGTCGATCAACTTTTGTTCGCACCAGATCAACGGCAACAAACATGTGAACCACCGAATTACTTATGCCAGGTGCCGACTCATGGCTACCGAGTTTGAACATTGCTCCTGCGGTGAAACCCGCCTCTTCTTCGAGTTCGCGACGAGCGGTCACCTCAGGGTCTTCGCCTTCTTGGTCGCGCATGCCGGCAGGCACTTCGAGGGTGTGTGCGTCAAAGGGTGGCCGATATTGACGAACCAACAACACGCGGCGTGAGCCGACATCGCCGACTAAAGCAACGACCCCAACGGCACCAGGCGAATCGACAAACGTACGAGTAAATTTTTCGCCGAGCGGATCTGAAAAGTCGCCCTGCACCAACGACCATGCCGCCCATTGGTGCACTGTTTTTTGTCTGTCTTTTTTGAAGTTTGCCGTCACGACGACATACCCACCGAACTATTTATCTTGCGACTGATTTTGATTGTGCGTCAACAACTTCGATCGGCAACTGCGCGAGCCGAGTCATGCGATACTTCAGCGCCGCGCCGATCAATTCGCGAAACAGTGGATGTGGACGATCTGGTCGACTCTTGAACTCGGGGTGCGCTTGTGTGCCGACCCAGAACGGATGATTCTCAAGTTCGACAAACTCGACAAGGCGCTTGTCAGGCGAGGTGCCGCTGCACAACAATCCGGCTTCTTCGATGCGAGCACGATAATTTGAATTGAATTCATAGCGGTGGCGATGTCGCTCGCTGACGACTGGTTCGCCATACGCATTGGCAACTTTTGTACCCGGCGTGAGAACCGCATAGTACGCGCCCAATCGCATCGTGCCACCTTTGTCGGTCACCTCGCGTTGGTCGTTCATCAAATCAATTACGGGGTGTGGAGTCGCCGCATTGAACTCGGTTGAATTGGCGTCGGTCAGACCAACGACATTTCGAGCAAATTCGACGGTCATTACTTGCATGCCCAGACACAAACCGAGGCACGGCACTTGGTTTTCGCGAGCATATTCGGCGGCTCGAATTTTGCCCTCGATGCCGCGAGGACCAAACCCACCAGGTATCACGATGCCATCAAGCGAACCGATCGCCTCGTCGGCCAACAAGCCCTCGACATCTTCGGCCTGAATCCAAACGACCTCGATTTTTGCGCCGTGATGAAACCCGGCGTGCTTCAAACTTTCGATGACCGATAGATATGCATCATGAAGATCGACATATTTGCCGATCAGGCCGATGCGCACCGGCGACACCGATGATTCAATTCGCGAAACGAGTTGGCGCCAATGCGACAATTCAATCGGCGCGTCGATTCGCAACACATCACAAATCACCGTGTCAAAACCTTCATCGTGAAATATCAAAGGCAGTTCATAAATGTTTTTGACGTCAACGGCGTTTATCACTGCACGATTGTCGACATCGCATTGGCTAGAAATTTTTCGCTTCAGCGAATCACTCAGAGGCTCGTCACTTCGACAAACGATCACGTCGGGCTGAATACCACGACTGCGCAACTCGGTGACGCTGTGTTGTGTTGGCTTTGATTTCTGTTCGCCGCTCGGCCCGATGAACGGCACCAGAGTGACATGCACATAACAGACATTGTCTCGACCAACTTCGTTTCTGAACTGGCGAATCGCTTCAAGAAACGGCAAAATCTCGATGTCGCCAACCGTGCCACCAACTTCAGTGATCACAACATCGACTTCGTCGCTAACAAGTCGACGAATGCGACGTTTAATCTCATCAGTCACATGCGGAATCACTTGAACGGTTCGACCGAGATAATCGCCGCGTCTTTCGGCGGCCAACACCGATTGATAAATCGAACCTGTTGTGGCGTTTGATGCGCGAGTCAACGGTTCATCGATGAATCGCTCATAGTGACCCAAGTCGAGATCGGTTTCGCCGCCATCATCGGTAACAAAAACTTCACCGTGCTCGAATGGGTTCATCGTGCCCGGGTCGACGTTGATATACGGGTCAAGTTTTTGCATCGTCACGCGCAGTCCGCGCATTTTCAAAAGACGCCCCAGCGAACTTGCCGTCAAACCTTTGCCGAGACCACTGGCCACTCCGCCCGTTACGAACACGTGCTTTGGCACTTCGGGCTCCCGTCTTTGTTAACTAAGCGTGGACGAACCACGGTGACTATGACGGAAGATAAGCATATCCGAAAAGTCAGGTCCGCCGTTTCTTCGAACCCGAAGCGGCTAGCAATTCTCGGGCGTGCTCGAACGCCGACTCTTGGGCGACCCCTCCCGAAAGCATGCGCGCGATTTCAGCAACCCTGTCTTCTCCAGAAAGCATTGTTGCCGTTGCAAAAGTCTGCTTTGCTCGCACCGTCTTGGTGACGTTTATTTGCGTTTGCGCAACAGCCGCAACTTGGGCCAAATGCGTCACGACCAAGACTTGATGGCGTTGCCCCAAATCGGCGAGTGACTTGGCAACAGCTACGGCTGCCGTGCCGCCGCTGCCGGCGTCGACCTCGTCAAAAACGAGTGTGCCCGGGGCTTGTGTTAAAACAAGGCGAAGAGCCAGCATGGTTCGTGCCAGTTCACCACCAGAGGCAACTTTCGTAAGTGGCAACAAGGGCGAACCTGGGTTTGCCGACAACATCACCACGACATCGTCGCCCGGGTCGTCGCCCACAGTTATTGCAAGTGATGCATTGTTCATCGCGAGTGTTTTCAAATGACCTTCGACTGCNNGGCGAGATCGACGAGAGCCTGTTTACGTTGTGCATCAAGTTCACTCGCCCGTTGTTCAAAACCTTGTAGATCTGCCAGGCGCTCAGCAACCTCGCCACCATATTTAATGACATCAGCCAGCGTTTCGCCATACTTTCGTCGCAAATCAACCAGCAACTGGCGACGTTTGCGAATCTCTTCGAGGCGCTGCGGGTCTTCTTCGGTGGATTCTGCTTTTGCTCGTAAATCGCTTGCAACATCGCTGAGTTCTTGCTGAAGGGCGCGAAGTCGAAGTGTCAAATCATTTAATGCGTCACGATGCCCGAGAGCAGAAATCGCCTGGGCTAAACCGTCGCCAGCCCCGCCATCATCGGCGATCGCCGCGACCGACTGCCACAACGCCTCGCGATGCGCAACTGCATCGGCCAATAGATCTTCTTCGCGCTCTAGGGTTTCGTCTTCGTTGGCATCACTCAAACCCGCATTGCCAATTTCTTCGACTTGAAACGAAAGCAAATCAATTTCACGCGCTCGAGCACGTTCGTCTCCACCAATCGCCGCCATGTTCGCGTCAATTTCGGTGAGCCGAGCTCGTGCTGCGCGCAGTTCGGTTAAATCAACACCTGCGAAAATGTCTAACGCCATGCGTTGCGCAGATTGACCAAGCAAACTTTGGTGCGCATGTTGGCCGTGAAGATCAACAAGTGTCACGCCTTGCTCTGCCAAATTGCCAACTGTCGCCAAACGCCCGTTGACGTAAGCGCGCGATCGCCCATCAAGCGGAATAACACGAGCCAGAACAATTTCGCCGCCCTGATCGACAAAGCGACCCTCAACTCGAGCCTCACTTGCACCTGGCCGAATGATGCTCGCATCGGCACGACCACCCACGAGCAAACTAATTGCTTCAACCAACATTGTCTTACCCGCGCCTGTCTCACCAGTAAGTGCGGTTAGACCACCTGTCAACACAATCTCAAGTTTTTCGATTACGCCCAAATTTTCGATGCGCAACTCACTGAGCACTATTCGTCTCCTAAACCAAATTTTGCGCGGACGATTTGATGAAACTTTGGTTGCTGCGTGAAGCGAACAAAGTGCGCCGAACAACTGTCGGCTTCATAACTAACGACGTCGCCTTGATCAAGGCTTGCGACATGACGACCGTCGATGGCCAACTCTGCTGGCCTTGTGCCAACAACTTGCATGCTCAACGTTTCGGTTGGCCCGAGCACGAGACTTCGATCGAACAACATGTGTGGCGAAACTGGGGTGAGCAACATCGCTTTATGTCGTGGTGAGACAACTGGCCCGCGTGCTGACATCGAATATGCAGTTGACCCAGTGGGTGTTGCAACTATTACGCCATCTGCCGAATAGCGAGCAAAAACCTCATGGTTGATTGTGACGTCGAGCCAAACTGTATGGCCAGATTGCTGGCGCTCGATAACTGCCTCGTTCAGCGCTCGCCAAGTTTGGGTTTTGTTATTCGACTTCAGTGTTACGGCGAGCAACATTCGTTCGTCGAGCACGATTTCGCTCTTGTCGTCGCGTTTTATCCATTGCTCGAGACGATCTTTCAAATCTTCGGGTTCGATCTCTGTTAGATATCCGAGAGTGCCCATATTGACACCCAAAATCGGCACGGGTGCACCGCCCAAAAGTTCGACTGATCGCAGTATCGTGCCGTCACCACCAAGACTGATCAGCAGGTCTGCATCTTGAGCCGAACGGTCGTTGCCAAGTTCGTTCAAGCCCAGCGCAGCAGCATCACCGATCGGCATCCAAGAATTGTGACCGTTTTTTTGAAGCCACTTAGTTGTCTCACGAATTATCGGCACCACTTCTGGGCGCGTGTGATGCGCAACGATCACGACATTTAACGATGCACCCATAACTAACAATCTATTAACTTCACAGCTCAACTCGGGCGCATTTAGCGACTAGCAAGAACTCGCGATTACCGTCATGACCGAGTATCGGAGAATCAATAATGCCAACCACATCGCATCCGTTCTGGCCAACGATTTTGACGATTTCGTCTTTAACCCGCAAATGAATGGCTGCGTCGGTGATCACGCCGGCACCACGATCAGTTTCGGCCTTTGTCGCCTCAAATTGTGGTTTGATCAACAACACCACCAAGCCGTCGTCCTTAAGCGCTGCTAAAACCGCCGATAAAACATCGTGCACCGAAATAAACGACAGATCGACGGTCGCGATATCAAACAGCGGTGCGAAAGTTGGGTCACCACTTTTTAAAAGTAGCTTGATATCGCGAGCATTGGTATTTTCATAAATAACGACCCTTGAGTCGCTGGCGATTTTCTCGTGCAACAAATTCTTGCCGATGTCGAGCG
>DOHD01000162.1:0-2660 GCA_003535455.1 Acidimicrobium sp. | reverse complement strand
CTCGTCACTTGGCGCAACCATGAACCCATGCGAGACTGCTATTGCACCGTTGACGGTGATCTTTCGTTCGTCGATCGCTAGTTGCGCCTGCGCCTCAGTTTCAACCAGCGCCCTTGCAACAAGTGCTTTATCTAAACGCACTCGCTTCAATTTGCTGCACCTAGATGCTTTGCTAATCCCATCAGATCTTTGACTACCAAGGCGAATTTATGTTGCATCTGCAAATCGTCGGCCTCAGCTTGATTTACAACGCCCGATAGTGCGAGTGCAAACTGCGCCCCAATTGTTTGAGCAAACGCGCCATCAGTTGAAAACCGATCGCCGACCATCCAACATGAACTTAAGTCATTCGTACCAAGAGTGCGTCGAACCAACTCGCCCATCGGAGCGTTTGGTTTTCCTGCGACAATCGGAGATACACCGCTCGCAGTGGCGATAGCAGCCAAGATCGAACCGCCACCAGGTATTACACCCGTCGATGTTGGGTATGTCGCGTCGTCATTGGTGCCGATCAATGTTGCGCCAGCGCGAACAGCCGCAGACGCGCGACGCATTGATTCAAAATTGAAGGTCCGATGAAAACCCACGACAACCGCATCAATGTTCGCATCACTCGCAACTTGAGCGTCGGTTGACGAGTCGTCATCGGTTCGACCAGCAACGATTGCGCCGACGCTTTCGACTGCCTCGACCACGCCTGGTCCGCCTGCCACCAACACACGTTGACCTGGTTTCAACAAAGTTGCTGCGGCTCCCGACGAAGTGAGCACATCACCGACAGCCGGTATGCCGATCGATTTGAGAGTTGCTTCTTGCGAATCGATTTTCGCATATGAATTATTTGTCACAAACAAAACTCGGTGACCCGCCTCACGCAATGCGGCAATTGCCTCAACCGACCCAGCAATCGGCTCATGCGACAACCACACAACACCGGNNTCGGCTCATGCGACAACCAAACCACGCCGTCTAAATCACAAAGAATTGGTGCCGCCGAAGAATTTTTCATTGCGGGTTGCCGATTATCACTGTCTCTGCCACCCTTTCAGTGTGCCTCAGTTTGAACCCTTCCGCGCACTTCGCTACTCGACCAAATACTCACTTGCCGATGTCTGTGCGGCGCCATATGACGTGCAGAGCGACGCCGACCGTGAAAAATATGCTCGTCGCAGCGAACACAACATTGTGCATCTCGACTTGCCAGTTGGTGAAGACAGTTACGGCGAGGCAGCGAAAACTCTTTCTTCATGGATTCAATCTGGCGCACTGCAACTCGACGCTGAACCGAGTTTTACCCTATATCGAATGAAATTTGTTGATAGTGCCGGTCGCGCACGTGAAACAGTCGGTGTCATCGGTGCGCTGCAAATCGAAGATGCAAACTCAAAAGAAGTTTTACCACACGAACAAACGACACCTAAAGCAAAAACTGATCGTCTCGACTTGACTCGCGCGACACAGGCCAACCTCTCGCCGATTTGGGGTCTCTCGTTGACGCCAAAACTATCTACTGCTCTAGTCGAATCTGGTGAATTACTCGGTGCGTTCACCGACGAAAACGGTGTGCAACACATAGTCGAACGCGTCACCAACAAAGCCCGATGCGAAGTGATCAGCAAACTCATCGCCCAACAACCAGTCGTCATTGCCGACGGCCACCACCGATATGCGATCAGCCGCACTTACCGCGACGAAAACCCGCAACTCAAAGATGCCGCATCGACACTCTGTTATATCAACGAGCTAATCGACGAGCAACTCAGCGTTGCGGCGATTCACCGGCTTTATTCAGAAGTTGAAATCGGCGCGCTTTTAAAACAACTTGAAAAGTTCTTCGAAATAAGTGATCTGCCAAATCTCACGTCAGAAATTATTGCGAAAATGTCTCAGAACAATTACTTAACTTTTATCGCCTCGAATGGTCAGGCCAAATCTTTGACGCCGAAGCCAGAGATGTTCACTTCTATTCGAAACCTCGACAGCGTGTTCCTTGAGCATGCACTTGTCGACATCCAGAAGTCAGTCTCGTATCAACATGGCTTTACCGAAGTCATGACACAACTCAAAACGGGCAAATACACGGCGGCGATATTGATTCGACCGGTCAGCGTCAGCGAAATTCAGCGCACTGCACACGAAGGTTTACTGATGCCACCAAAGTCAACTTTCTTCACACCAAAACTTCAAACAGGTCTGGTAATGCGACCGCTATTCGCCGAGGGTATTTAGGCGGTCGGCGACATCGGCGAATTTTGCGTCGCTGTTCTGAATTTTCAAGAACAAGCGTCGCGCACTCGCAACGTCACCCGCGCGATCATAAAGGTCGGCCAACACATACCATTCACGAAGATGATGCTCTTGCACCTTGTGCGGATCACTCGAACCGTGCGTCATCATCCTCACCGCACTCTGCAATTCACCTTGATCAGCCAGCGCGCCCGCGGCGACAATGCGACCTTCTGCCAACAATGCGGCAGGTGGCGAGAGCAACTTCATTGACTCCCAAAGTTCGGTGACTTTTTCGTAACGGCGCAATGCGCGGTAACAATCTGCAAGCACCGGATGATTGACCACCTCAGCAGGCTTGATGCCACGGGCAATTTCAAGTTGATCGGCCGCATCTTGCCAGCGACCAAGCCGATACATCGACAAACCCGCGA
>DOHD01000163.1 GCA_003535455.1 Acidimicrobium sp. | reverse complement strand
CCAGGCAACCCAGTTTCGTCGATGATCAGTTTTGAATTATTGGCGCGACCTGCGTTGCGCAAAATGATGGGGCACACGCAAAACCTCACTCGACCGGCGGTGCGTGCGATCGTCGACGCGCCGATGAAACGCAAACAAGACGGCAAAATTCATTTCATGCGTGTGTTCGGCGCGTTTGGTGATGATGGTCGACTGCATGTTCGCGACACCGGACCGCAGGGCAGCCATCAACTCGCCGCCACTGCGCAGGCCAACGGTTTGGCGATGGTGCCAGACGGC
Organism: Acidimicrobium sp.; assembly: GCA_003535455.1. GTDB lineage: Bacteria > Actinomycetota > Acidimicrobiia > Acidimicrobiales > Ilumatobacteraceae > BACL27. Next base: position 2,304 of record DOHD01000163.1, on the reverse strand, counting down.
AAAGGTCTAAGTGTTGGCGCCGAAGTTGATGTGATGTTGCTGAGTTAAATGACGAGTAATAGGCTCTTTTAATGGCGTTGTTGAAACGGGACTTTCGTGGAATTAGTTGACCCATTCGGGCGAACTGTTCGCGACCTGCGAATTTCGATAACTGATCGATGTAATTTCCGGTGCACTTATTGCATGCCCGAAGAAGGCATGGCGTGGCTCGATCGCAAACAAATTTTAACTTTCGAAGAAATCGAACGCTTGGCGACAATTTGTGTGCATCGATTCGACGTCGACAGCATTCGTTTGACTGGTGGCGAGCCAACTGTGCGTGCGCATTTGCCCGTGCTGGTCGAAAAACTCGCGCAACTCAAGGTGCCGACCACGGCGAAGTCGCAACTTGCTGGCAAGAACATCGACCTGGCGTTGACCACCAACGGTGCGACATTGCGTCTGATCGCCGACGAATTAAAGGCTGCTGGTCTGTCGCGCATCAACATCAGCCTCGACACGTTGCAGAGCAAAAAGTTTTTTGAGATGACCCGTCGCGACCACTTGGCAAACGTCTTAGACGGCATTGACGCGGCAATTCAGGCTGGTTTTGCACCTGTAAAAATTAACGCGGTGGTTCAACGCGGCGTCAACGACGACGAAATTTTGGCGTTGGCGAGTTTTGGTCGCGACAAAAAAGTCGAAGTGCGATTCATCGAGTTCATGCCGCTTGACGCGCAAGGTCAGTGGCAGAGAAAAGATGTTGTCGGCCAAGACGAGATCGTGGCGACCATCGACAGCGTCTACCCGCTTGAGCAAGTTGCCGCACGCGGCGCGGCGCCTGCCACNNCAACAATAAATAGCGTCTTCCCCCTTGAGCAGGTCGCATCGCGTGGTGCCGCACCAGCAGACCGCTGGCGATATCTCGACGGCGCGGGCACGGTTGGCGTGATTCCGTCGGTGACAAAACCGTTTTGCGGTGATTGCGATCGCGTGCGATTGACTGCTGAAGGCCAATTTCGCACGTGTTTGTTTTCGACGACCGAATTCGACTTGCGGGCGATGTTGCGCGGCGGTGCAACCGACGACGAACTGGCGGCCGAAATTTCGCGGGCAGTCGGCACAAAGTGGGCGGGGCATGCAATCGGCAATGTCACTTTCGTTCGCCCAAAACGCTCGATGAGTCAGATTGGTGGCTAAAAATGATCGCGATTCGTTATGTCTGAGCTGAATTTTTCGCATCTCGACCCTGCTGGTCGCGCGCGCATGGTCGACGTAACGCCAAAAGAGCCGACGCATCGTCGGGCCGTTGCACGTTGCAAAGTTTTTATGAAGCCAGAGACCACGGCCGCAATTGCTAACCGTGAAGTGAAAAAAGGCGATGTGCTTGCCGTCGCGCGAGTCGCGGGCATTCAGGCTTCGAAGCGCACCGCCGAGATGATTCCGTTATGTCACCCGTTGTTGGTCGGCGCGGTTTATATCAATTTCGAAATCGGTGATGACCACATCGCAGTCGAGGCGCAAGTCGACACAATCGATCGCACTGGTGTCGAAATGGAAGCCCTGCATGCCTGTTCGGTTGCCGCGCTAACGATCTACGACATGTGCAAGAGCGCTGACCGAGCAATGGTGATCGGCGAGTTGACATTATGGGAGAAATCGGGCGGGCGCCAGGGCACCTATCGGCGCGAGGCCTAGGTCGGGTGCGCAGGTTTATCCGTAGCGCCCAGCCTAAAACCTTGATTTTCAGGGCTCTGAGCGGTTCGGGTAGCGATCTTGTTAACCCGTAATACACTTAGATGACCCCATGAGCAAGTTAATTCTTCTGATCGTTGGCGCCGCGTGGCTGGCAGTTCTGTTGCCTCCGATCTTGCGCGCCCGCATTAACAACTCGCCGAACATGTCAGTGAGTGCGTTTCGACGCAACCTGTCGAGCCTGCAAAACTCGAACCTGCGACATCCGCAGGCGCAATTGCGTGGCATGTCGCGCGAACTGGCGCCAAACCAAATGCGTCAGCGACAGGCGAGTCAGTTTTCGCACTTGACTGGCCCGATTTTGAGGCCACAGGGCACCCGCGTGCACCAACCGAACTCGGGCGAGTTTTTTGCCCGCGAACTCGTTCGTCAGCGTCGCCAGCACACCGTCGTTGGTCTTGCTTCGGCTGCTGTAATTTCTCTGTTTTTGGCGTTCACGACCGGTTCGATTGTTTTGGTTTATGCGTTCACGCTGAGCCTCATCGCCTTGATCGGCTATTGCTATTGGCTGGTGCAACTGCGCGTACAACGCGAAAGCACTCGCTATATGCGTCAATTTCGCAACCGCGC
>DOHD01000078.1:8852-12026 GCA_003535455.1 Acidimicrobium sp. | reverse complement strand
GACCTTGGCAAGGGTGTCGCAATCGAATTCATCGGACCAATCACCGTCGCCGCATTACGCACTCGCACGAGTCGCAACGCCATCGCCCTCGTCTTGGCCGTGGTCGGCGTCGTCATTTTGTCGGGTCTCGAACTCGGCAACGAACCGTTGGGACTGATTTATATTTTTCTGGCTTCAATCATGTGGGCGTTGTATATCGTGATCGGTTCGAAAGTTGCGAGTTTTGATCGGGGCGTGTCTGGTCTCGGCATTGGTCTGCTTGTCGGCGCGCTGTTCATCGCCCCATTCGGCGCACCAGCAAGCGGCGTCGCATTCACCACACCGTGGATACTTGCAACCTGTTTCTTGGTCGGCCTCTTGTCGAATGCAATCGGTTACGGCATCGATCAATTCACACTGCGACGTATTCCGGTTCGTCGCTTCTCTGTGCTTCTCGCTCTGCTTCCGGTCACCGCGACAGTTTTCGGATTGNNGGCGTGGTCGTGCAACAACGCGACACACTTCCGGCAACCGAAGTTGTCGCTTAATTTCAAGTAGACTTATCGCGCGGGCAAGGGAGTTAAGTTTCTCTATGCGCATACCCCCAATCTCATTTAGACGACGACTAGTCGCTTTTTTCGGCATTGCAACCTTGCTTGCCGGGCTGACTCCTGCGAAGATCACGCACGCCGAAGAAGGACAATTGCCAGGTGGCGTCATTATTTACGGTCGTGGTTTCGGTCATGGTCGTGGTCTCAGCCAATACGGCGCCTACGGCTGGGCCACGGTGCACGGTTGGTCATGGGAGCAAATACTCGACTTTTATTACGGCGGCGCAACGGGCAACTCTCGGTCAAATCTTGAAGCGCCTAATCAAGAAATGACTACTTGGTTAAGCGTGATGAGCAACAAACAGACCGGTGTCGTTTCAGATTCTGGCACCATGCGACTGCTAGAAGATCCAGACCCTGCTCGGCGTTTCACGAGTATGGTCGCCCGCGAGAAGTCGGGCGCTCAGCGTGTTTATCAAGTTTGGGGCTCTGGCGAACGCAAATGCCTAAACGAAACCGATTCTCCTGAATCTGCAGGCTTCATATTGATCGGCGAGTTCAATGAAACGGCGTCGTTTGCGACGAATGCAAGTCAAGACCCAGCAGCGTCGGCACTAGACACGGTCGGCTTGTGCGAACCTCGGTCGACGACCACAAATCAGGTTCGTTACTACCGCGGCGTCATTCGCGCGATGAACAACACCAAAAACGAAAACCGCACCATCAACATCGCCCGTCTTGACGACTATCTGCGTGGCGTCGTGCCGCGCGAGTCACCCGCATCGTGGGGCGACACCGCTGGTGGCGCGGGCATGAACGCGCTTCGCGCCCAAGCAGTTGCGGCTCGTTCATATTCTGTCACTGAAAACCGTTACGCGGGCTTGGCGAAAACGTGTGACACCCAAGATTGCCAAGTTTATGGTGGCGCCGCACTTAGAACATCGGTCAATGCAACACCAACCGTGCTCGAGAGTGCAAACACCGATCGCGCAGTTGCCGAAACAACAGGTGTCGTGATTAGAAATACAAAGGGCAATGTCGTGCGCACCGAATTCTCGTCATCGAACGGTGGTCGTACCGCAGGCGGAGAATTCCCTGCACTCGCCGACCAAGGCGACCTCTCGGCAAACAGTTCGTTGATGGTTTGGACTCGCGCTTTTTCTGCCGCACAAATTGTCGCCAAATATCCACAGATTGGCATTCTCACTTCAGTAACTACAACCAATGACGGTCTCGGCGGCGACTGGGGCGGCTACACGGTTGACGTCACAATCACCGGCACCGCCGAAACGGTAAAAGTTTCAGGTTGGTCATTTCGCACCACATTTGGTCTGCCTGCACCATGGTTTGGCGCGACACCTGTATTTGGTGCACCGCTCGAAGCCGGTGTTGTTGGTTCGATGTTGTTCGTCGGCGACTCAATCGGTCAAAGCATCGCCACAGAATTTTCGGCGATCATCTCGCCTGCTTACCCCTCGGTAAATTTTCAAGCAATTGCCAACCGATGCATGGTCGGACCGAGTTGCGTGACACCCGACAAAGGTCTGCCAGATGCAATCGGCGTCGTAAATTCGCTGAGCGCCGAACAGTTTCCACAAATTGCAATTGTCCAACTCGGTTACAACGACGACCCAAACACGATGGCCAGCGATGTGGCTGAAGTTATTAACGCACTGAATGCGCGCAATGTGCAACGCATAGTTTTCGTCAATCTTTCGACCCGCCGTGCTTCGCAAAACTATGCATTATCAAACGCGGCGCTAAGTGCTGCAGCGCTGACAAATCCGAATGTTTCAGTGCTCGACTGGAACGCAGCAAGCAGTGACCCTTCTTCGTCTCGTTGGTTCAGCGACGATGTGCATCTAACTGCGACTGGTCGAGCCGAATTCACTTTATTTTTGCGCAAAAAACTCGATGAATTGCGTGCCCAAGGCCTGATTACGCCTAAGCCAGACAGCATTTTGCCTCTTGCTCTGCCCTTAGCTGTCGGCAATCGGGGCGAACCAGTATCACAGCTACAAAAGGCGCTCAATATCGCCTTGGGACTGAAGAAAAAGCAAAAACTTGCCACAGATGGCAATTACGGCAAGGGCACCGCAAGTGCCGTCAGCAAAATCGAAGAAATAAATGGCTTGCCAATCGACGGCATTGCAGATGCATCAGTTCTGAGTCTGCTCGGCATCGACCCCGCAAGCTTTAGCCTGAGTCAAAACTCGCGCCATACCTCGGTGGCTACCGCACAAACTGCGCTTGCTCGAGTTCTAAAAATCAAGATGAAAGCCGACGGAATTTTTGGTTCAGGCACCGCCAAACAACTCAAGAGATTTCAGAAAAGTGTCGGCCTCAAACAGACCGGCATAATCGACCGCACAACTTGGCTGTCGTTACTGGCTGCAAGTGCAACACTCGCCAAATAAAACTAACTATTAAATCGTTTCTGCCAACTCTCGTCGCTGACAAGCGTCGGGTATGCAGCCCGATACTCGCGCTTCAGGCGCCGATAGTTCAAAGCAATATCTTTGGTTACCACGCACACGTCGCGCAACAACGCAAAGAACCGTCGCGAGTCACGCTCGACAACGAAACCTTCGGGCAATCTGTCGTGGCGATACAAGATGCGGTTGTAACGAGTCGCCAAGCCCAC
>DOHD01000078.1:7494-8815 GCA_003535455.1 Acidimicrobium sp. | reverse complement strand
GGCAAAATATAACCGCCAACGAGCGGCACAGCCAATGCAAAACCAATCAGGCGAATCGGCTTGATCCGCGGTTTGGTTATTTTGACAGCGGCCAACTCAGGTGACAACGGGGCCGGCTTTTCTTCACTGACCTTGCGTAAGTCATCATGCAATGCCGAGTGATCTGTGGCCATCAATGCGGCGGGGCCCTGCAAGAACGCTCGAACGCCTCGAATCATATATTCGACACTGGCGTATCGCATCGAAAACAAGTTTCTAAAACTCAGTGCGATAAAGCGACGCGCCAAGTGCCACCAATGATGGCGGTCAAAAACAAGAGTGTCGATGATCGCGAAATTTCGCTTCTCATAGAACAACGACGACGGATTGTTCTTCAAACCAAAGTCAGCGTGCCAAACAATCACCCCATTCAATGTCACGCTGTGCTTGCCGGTGTGCAACAACCCGTAGCTCACATCGTCGCCACGCACAAAAATCGGCAAAGGATTATCTCTTGTGATCGAGACTGGAAACGCCGTATACCACCAAGCCGTGTAGGCGAACTTCTTCTCTTTGGCATCACGAAGGGCGAGTTTGCGCAATCTCAGGTCGTCTTCACGACCAATTGCTCGCAACGGATACAACGACCGCCAACGATATTTTGAACCTGCCTCAAATTGCATCCATCCGCGCTCTTCGCTCAGCATGGCACCATGAACGCAGAGTTTCTCGTCTCTTGCAAAACTAAAAAGAGCAAAAGTTCGCACCAGCGCATCTGGTTCGAGAGTGATGTCGTCGTCCATCAACAAAATGTGGGTCGACCAACCTTCGTTGCGCAGATGAATAATGCCCCGAGCGAAACCACCCGCCCCACCCAAGTTTGGGTTCTGCACGACAGTGATCGGCGCACCTGGCTCTGTGTCGAATTTTATGTTTCGAGCGTTGTCGACCACGAGCACGCGCATTTTGCCCCGCAGGGTCTCGACTGTTTTTTCGAGATGTAAAACTTTGGCAACTGTTGGCTTGACATACTCTTGGCGATTAAATGTCGTGATCGACAGCGAAAGCCGAATTTCGCGGGCGACTTCTGTGGTCGTCGACCAATGACCACCATTGACGACCACATCGCTCGCTTCAGCGCTCACCCGCACAAAATAGCTGCCGAATTTTCGGTCACCGAAATTTGGCACTTCGAGCAAAGTGTCCCCGCTCGATGAGATGCTCGCCGAAGCGACGATTTTTTCTTTTTGTACTGAGCCGAACAACTTGTTTTCGACGCCAACAATTTCGACCCGACCCGAGCCCGAGGCAGAAATTGTCGCGAAAAGATTTTCAATCGTGG
>DOHD01000078.1:6915-7445 GCA_003535455.1 Acidimicrobium sp. | reverse complement strand
GCAAGACCGCACGAGAGTCTGAGATTTGCACATCGCCATCTACGCGTACATACAACAACGGTTCGGTCGTCTCGGGTCGCGGCAGAGACATCGACTGCAACAAAAACGAACTCATCTCAAACCATCGGATCTACTGAGAAACAAGGCAATTGCTTTTTGCTGACGATGCACTCGAGCATTGACTTTGACGCGAGAAGTGCCTCGTGAATCGTTACGTCCATGTCCAAATAACGGTAGGTGCCCAGCCTGCCGATAAATGTGACCCCTTTGGCGCCGCGTGCTTTTTGCACATAATTGAGCAACTGTTGCTTCTCTTTCACCAAGCGAATCGGATAATACGGCGTGTCAGTCTCGCCGCATAGCCGCGAGAACTCGCGATAGACAACTGTTCGTTCGTGCGACTCCCATGGCGCAAAGTGTTTGTGTTCGGTTATTCGCGTATACGGCACATCGACATCGCAGTAGTTGACAACCGGGTGCCCCTGATAGTCGCCTTCGGCAACTTCTGGCACAAAGTCAAGCGTTCGATA
>DOHD01000078.1:4558-6907 GCA_003535455.1 Acidimicrobium sp. | reverse complement strand
GAGTCGAACTTTTATCGAGGCGTGGTTCAGAATCGCCTCGACGATCGGCGTATACCCGTCTTTGGGTATCGCTTGATATGGATGATTGAAGTAACTGTCATCTTCATTGAACCGCACCGGCAATCGCGCCAAGATGCTGGCTGGCAATTCTTTCGGCTCGACCCCCCACTGTTTTGCCGTATAGCCCGCAAAAAAAGCTTCATAAAGTTCGCGCCCAACAAAACGCAAACCCTGATCTTCGAACGAAACCGGGTTGGTGATCGTCACGTCGGCTTTGCTCTGAATAAATTCTTCGGCTTGCTTGGCATCGAAGTTGCGACCAAAAAACTGGTTGATCGTCCGCAAGTTGACTGGCAACGAATACATCGTTCCCTGTGAGATTGCCTTGACTTTGTGTCGATATGGCATCATCTCGCCAAAACGATTGATGTATTGCCAGACATGCTCGTGCTGAGTATGAAAAATATGCGGCCCATAGGTGTGAACCATTACGCCCGTCTCGTGACGCGCCGTGTGGCAGTTGCCCGCAACATGATCGCGGGCGTCAAACACTTCAATCGAATGTCCTGCATCGGCAAGTTCGCGAGCCACCACTGCGCCCGAAAACCCGGCCCCGACAATGGCAAATCGCACTAGATAATCATACGACTTTGGGCAACTTGCCCGAGTTCAGCGAGATATCGCACCCGCAACGAAGCAAATTATTTCGATAGCCAAGGCGCACAAGCGCCCTCAAGATCACGAATTTGAATTTTTTCGCGATTGTCATGAGTCACAGCATTTTTCGGGTCACGCTGCAACTTGAAAGTTCGAAACGACATCTCGGTCGTGTCAATCGCCAAAATCTTGCCAATCAACGAATCACCCAAGCTAAGAATCAACTTAAGTGCTTCAAGCGCTTGAATCGAACCAACGATGCCAGGCAGCACGCCGAGCACGCCCGCTTCTGCGCAACTTGGCGCTAACTCTGCCGGCGGCGGCTCGGGCACCATGTCTCGGTATGTCGGCCCAAGTATCGGGTGAAACACGCTGACCATTCCCTCGAATCTGAAAATCGAGCCGTGCACGACCGGAATGCCGAGTTTCACGCTCGCATCATTGAGCAAATACCGACTCGGAAAGTTGTCGGCCCCGTCGACGATCACGTCGTAGCCCGAAATAATTTCGATCACATTTTCTGCACTCAATCGCGTGTCATATGTAACGACGTTGACATCTGGGTTCAACATCGTCAAAGTCTTTTTGGCCGAGTCGACTTTGCGATCACCAACTCGGTCTAAATTGTGCAAAATCTGTCGTTGCAAATTTGAGGCGTCCACGACGTCCATGTCGACGATGCCGATCGTGCCGACGCCCGCCGCCGCCAAATACATCGCGGCAGGCGAACCCAAACCACCTGCACCGAGCAGCAAAACTTTGCTCGCCAACAACTTGGCCTGTCCTTCGACGCCAACTTCTGGCAACAGCACATGGCGTTGATATCGATTTCGCTGCTCTGCCGACAACTGCACGGGTGTCGACCATTCACGGCCTTCGTCCTTCCATTTGCCAAAACCGCCGGCCATGCTCAAAACATTGGTGTAACCCAACTCTTGCATCGTCTTGGCGGCGAATGCACTGCGAACGCCACCTGCACAATAAACAATGACGGGTGAATTTTTGTCGACAATTTTTGACTCGACCTGCGCTTCAAGATGTCCGCGCGGAATATGCACCACGTTCTTCAGCGCGCCTTGTTCGAACTCGTCGGGCTCGCGAACGTCCAAGACCACTGCTTGATTCGCCGCAATTTTTTCGCCTGCAGATTGCGTGTCTATCTCTTGAATCTTTGATTTAGCGTCAGCCAGAAGTTCGCGAAAACTAGACATGTCAATACCCTACCGTTTTTGTCAAGATTTACCGACTAAGCCAAATCTCGGGCTCGTGCACACAAATAGATATGGCATTTACTTCATTCGATTTTACAAACTCAGAAATTTTCGTCTCCGAGTGGGTCGATCCGGTGCTCACGGCCACGGGCTTCGACGCAAGCAGCGAATATGTCGAAACATATTGGCTCGGTGTTATCGGCCCGAGCGCAACATGGGTGTTGCGTTATTTGTCGCGCGAACTCGAGGTGTTTCCAAACGGATACTGCCTCGACCTCAACGACACGGCATCCGCGCTCGGGCTCGCCTTTCGCCATGGCTCGGGCTCACTTGAACGGGCAATCGGGCGTTGCGCAACATTCGGTCTCATCGCCCAAACTACTCAAGCGCTATTGGTCCGCAAAAAAGTGCCGACAATCACAAAGCGTCAATTAATGCGTCTGCCGACACAACTGCAACACAGTCACGGTCAACTTTTCGC
>DOHD01000078.1:2522-4492 GCA_003535455.1 Acidimicrobium sp. | reverse complement strand
GCTCGTTTAAGAGCGGCGTCAGTGCCATGTTCGTGAATGAAAGTCGCCCACTCAACCAGCGCGTCGACCATTTCGTTTTCGGGCACGACCGCAACATTGCGACCCTTTACAAACAAATGACCTCGTTTGTTGCCGGCGGCAATGCCCAGGTCGGCTTCACGCGCCTCGCCTGGCCCGTTGACCACACAACCCATTACGGCAATTTGTAGCGGCAACTTTTTGTCGGCAAAAGCAGTTTGTGCTCGCTGGGCAATGTCAATTACATCGACCTCGGCTCGACCACAACTTGGGCACGCGATCAAATCGACATTTTTTCTCTCACGTAAACCGAGCGACTCAAGTAACTGCCGCCCTGCACGCGCCTCTTCGATCGGGTCGGCTGTCAGGCTGTAGCGAATCGTGTCGCCGATGCCTTCGAGCAGAAGCGTCGATATGCCAGCCGTCGCTTTGATCAGACCACCAGGTAATGGCCCGGCTTCAGTTACACCAAGATGAAGCGGAAAGTCAGTGATCGCACTCAAAATGCGATATGCCTCGACCATCAACGGCACGTTTGAGGCCTTGACCGAAATCTTGACTAGATCAAAATCAACTTCTTCAAAATATTTGAGCTCTTGTTGCGCCGACTCGACCATCGCCTGTGCGGTCAAACCACCATGTTTTTCGTAGAGCGACGCGTCTAACGAACCGCCGTTGACACCTATGCGAATTGGCACGCCACGGTCACGAGCCTCTGACGCAACCGCCTTGATGTGATCTGGCTTGCGAATATTGCCGGGGTTCAATCGCAAACCGTGCACACCCGCTTCGAGCGCCGCCAGAGCCATGCGATATTGATGATGAATATCGGCGATGATCGGCACAGGAGACCTGGGCACAATTTTGGCCAAGCCTTCTGCGGCAGCGGCATCGTTGCAAGTGCAACGCACGATGTCGCAGCCAGCGGCTGCCAGTGCGTAAATCTGCTGAAGTGTGCCCTCGACATCTGCCGTCTTTGTGATCGTCATCGATTGCACGCTGATCGGTGCATCTCCACCAACCAACACTTTGCCGACTTGAATTTGACGCGTCTTTTTGCGCTGAAAGTTTCTTAAGTCGCTTGTAGTCATAAAATTTGGTGCCACACTCTCAAAATTGTTTTAGCCGAGCGGGCTGGTTATATCTAAATAAAGGCCCGCAAACATCAACATTACGAGCAAAACGACAACGGTCGTCGCCACCGGAATCATCTTGCCGACGTCTGCGCGATATACCTTGCCTCTGCGTGAACGAAGGCGCTCGTATGTCGCAATCGCTGCATGACCACCGTCGAACGGCAACAACGGCAACATGTTGAAAACACCCACGAATATATTGACGCTCGCAAGCAACATCAACACACCTTTGAAGCCCTCGCTACGACCGATTTCGCCGCCCACTTGACTTGCGCCGACAACCGTTGTCGGTCGGGTCATCATGTCTGGCTCGTCGGCGACGACATTCGAAACAATGTTTGCGGGGTTGAGCACAACAAACAAGCCTGACACCGAGTCTTTGGCCGTCTTGACAACATCAACGAGCCCGTAGCCAAACGCATTGAAAATATTTTGACGAACATACGCATATGAGTCGGACGAAACACCCAAAAACGCAACTTCAGGGTTTGCGGGGTTGGTGGCCAACACGGCTTGTTCGACAATTTGTTGCCCATCACGCAAAAATTTGACATCGACACTGTCACCAGGCTTATTGGCCACGATCGCCACGATCAACTCGTATCGAGAGTTGACGGCAGTTTCATTAATCGCCAAAATTTGGTCGCCTTCACGCAGACCGATTTTTTCTGCAGGTGAGTCGATCGCAGGTGGAGCAACTATCAATAGATTGCCGGTGTCGCCAAAACGACCGGCCGTTGCATATATGCCGACGAACAAAACCACGGCGATGAGAAGATGCATCAAACTGCCCGCAGTGATCACGAGCATGCGTTT
>DOHD01000078.1:0-2490 GCA_003535455.1 Acidimicrobium sp. | reverse complement strand
GGCAGCGCTCGCAAACCGAACTCGACCTCGCCTCGTCGAAAACTAAAAATTCGCGGACCCATACCCATGTAAAACTGCGTCACCTTCATGCCACTGCGTCGAGCAGTCAGATAATGACCGAGTTCGTGAAGAAAAACCGAGACGATCAACCCGGCGACGAACACCAGAGACCACGGGTTCTTGATGCCCAACCAAGCCAACAACGCGACGACGATTATTGCCGTTGTCGCCGTAGTTGCTTTGTTGTTTTGGCTTTGCTTCTCGTCTGTCGCGCCGCCTGCCGCAATTTCGTTGCGAAACTTTGTATAAAAATTGCCGTCGCCCGAACTCAAACTTGACTCTCCTTCATCTCGGCAGAAATTTTTGTGGCCCAAACACGAGCAAGACGGTCGGCTTCTAAAATGTCGTCGACAGTTGTTGGTATCTGACCATCATGGTGTTGCATGGTTGATTCAATGATGCTGGCAATTTGATTCCATTTCACGCCTCCAGCCAAGAAACTTTCGACCGCGATTTCGTTGGCGGCGCTCAACCAGGCAGGCGCCGAACCACCAATTCGCCCCGCTTGGTATGCCAAGTCAAGACAGCGAAATGTGTCACGGTCTGGTTTTTCAAAATCAAGGCGCGAAAGTTCGGCCCAATCAATCGCCCCAAAACTGTTCGCCGATCGATTCGGATATTCGAGTGCGTAGGCAATCGGCAACTTCATATCTGGCATCGAAAGTTGTGCGATAGTTGCCCCGTCGCGAAACTCGACCATTGAATGCACGATTGATTGCGGATGCACCACAACGCTGATCGCGTCGTAACCGACGCCAAAGAGTGCATGCGCTTCGATGACTTCAAGACCCTTGTTCATCAGGGTCGACGAATCAACGGTGATTTTTGGCCCCATCGACCATGTCGGGTGTTGTAGCGCATCGTGTACCGAGACGTCTTTAAGCGACTTGGCTGTTCGACCTCGAAACGGGCCGCCACTCGCCGTCAACAGCAATCGCGAGACATCGCGAGACACATTCTGCGAACCTCGCAGGCATTGGTGAATCGCACAATGCTCGCTATCAACCGGAACGATCTCGGCGCCAGCGATCTTGCGCAACGGCGCAACAACCGGAGATGCCGCGATCAAACTTTCTTTGTTGGCCAGCGCCAACCGCTTGCCATTTTTTAGCGTCGACATCGTCACAGTCAGTCCGGCAAAACCAACCACGCCGTTGACTACTACGTCGGCAAGTGTCGCTAGTTGAGCCGCATCGTCAACGACCTCAATTTTTGGGTCGGTAAGTTTGAGTTGTTCGGCAACTTTTTTTCTCGCGACAGGCTCGGCAATGGCGACCATCGAGGGCTTATAGGTTCGTGCTTGTTCAAGAACTTCGTCAACCGACGAATTGGCACTCAGCGCTACGACTTGATATTTGCTCGACTCACCTGACGCGCGAATGACTTCTAAGGTTTGCTTGCCAATTGACCCAGTCGATCCGGCAATTGCAACGCGCACCACGACTCAACTAGTCCAGGGCGTCAGCACCAGCGTGATGTAATAAACGAATGGCAACGCAAACAGCATGCTGTCAAACCGATCAAGCGCCCCGCCATGACCACGAAGCACCGTGCCGAAATCTTTGATGTCCATGTTGCGTTTGAACATCGACTCGGTCAAGTCGCCAATCGGGCCAACGATTGAAATCACAAACGCGATCAACAACCACTCGCTCATTTTTGTCCATGTTCCGCTTTGCAAACCTACGGCGATCACTGCGACAAAAGTGCCGATCGCACCACCGACGAAACCTTCCATTGTCTTTGTCGGACTTATCCACGAACGAAGCGGGGTACGACCAGTTGCAGCACCAACGAAATATGCCGCGGTGTCGTTGGCGATAATGCCGATCACGATCATGAACAATGTGTCGGTGCCGATGTTCTCAAAACCGGGCCCAGAATTTGAAAGTCGCAAGATCAGAGCACCATACGAACCGAACAAACCGATCCATACCAAGCCAAGAAGTGTCAAGCCGAGATTTGGCACGGGCCCACTTTCAACCGAATTGGCGCCGATGAAACTGATCGACCCGGCGACGAACGCGAACACGAACACCAATGGCAGTGCGGCGTCGCCTATCCAATAAGCGGCAAGTGGCGCAACAATGCAACCAACCACACCAACAATTAGTGCAGGCTGATAACCCGTAGTTGAAGCCTGTGTGAAAAACTCAACCGCTGCAAGACCAAGCATCAAAACCAATAGCACCATCACAGCAACGGGGCCGACCAACAATGCCGCGATAAAAACTGCGGCCAACAACGCGCCAACGGCGGTCGCGGTCGGCAAATCACGCGATGCCGATGCGGGCATTCGAGCGCCCGAACCGTTGCGCGCAACCGCGCTTCGTGGTCGCTGTCGCGGACCAGTGCCCGAGTCGCTTCGATCGTTTGGTCGAGCACGACGCACCTGAGTTGGTCGCACAGTTTGAGAGCTAGCGGTATCGT
>DOHD01000115.1:998-3807 GCA_003535455.1 Acidimicrobium sp. | reverse complement strand
TTGTTGTTGACGACGATCGCCGATTCGGCGCCGCACAGCAATGCGAGCAACTTGCCGACGGTTGTTTGCCGTGAGCCCCGCTCGCCCGACGACATATTGAGCTCAAGATTTGATGCGCGATTCGAAGTCTGCATCGCCATTGGTGCACGACCAAGATTTGTGTGCAACAACACGCCCGTCGCATTCACGACATCGCGCAGCAAACTTTGTGAAAATTCTGTTGCGAGTTGGTCGGCGCGCTCGACTATCGAACTTGACGACGTTGCTCGATTGGCGCCGCTTGATGCGACATCAGTGCCAAAAGAATTTGCATCAGCGATTGCGCGACGCGCTAAATCGACGAGCAATGCATGTGGCAACGAATGGCGAAGCGACAGCTCTCGTGCGAGTGAGTCCACCGAAGGTGGGCGACCCGCAGTGTCGACCGACACGCGATTCATTGCTTTGAATCTATCTGCTGACGACCAACGACACGACTAGGTGGCGACAAAATTTTTCGATGCGATTCGACGTCGTGGCTGGTCGTACGATCTTGTCGTGACAAGTTCTGGCGCCGATCAACAATCTTTTGCTGACGACAAGTCTGCGTTACGACCCGCCGCAACTGTGATGCTGATTCGCGATGTGGCCGACGGTCTCGAAGTGTTTATGTTGCAGCGAACCCACAGCGCCGCATTTGCTGGCGGCATGTATGTGTTTCCGGGTGGACGGGTTGATGCGACCGACGGCGCCGAAGCCCTTGAGCCATATTGTGACGGACTNNCTCGCCTATTGGGTGGCGGCGATTCGAGAATGTTTCGAAGAAGCAGGCGTGTTGCTGGCAAGAGACGCAAAAACTAATCAAACAGTCGCGTTTAGCGATGCCGCGACACAAGAACGTTTTGCAGTGGCACGAAGCGCGGTGCATGATTCGTCGTTGAACATGATCGAACTCTGTCAGCGCGAGAATCTGCGACTCGTCACGGGTTCGATCCACTATGTAAGTCATTGGATAACACCTGTTGGTGAGGCACGGCGATTTGACACGCGATTTTTTGTGGCTGACGCACCAGAGTCGCAAGAACCATTGCACGATTCGCAAGAAACGATTGCGAGTTTGTGGATCAAACCGCAAGATGCACTAGACAGACTTGCGCGTGGCGAATTGGCGATGTTTCCGCCAACTTCAGAGAACCTGAAGTTCTTGGCGAATTACAAAACGACTGCAGAAGTTTTGGCTGCGGCCAAAAAAGTTTCGAACCCCGTGGCAATTTTGCCTCGCTTGCGCACCAACAGCGACGGCAAAGTCATCGGCATATTGATGCCCGGCGACCCCGACTATTAATCAGGTATTTGATTACCGAGCAATTATTTTTTGGTGGGTTTTTCGGCGAGGGCGAGAGCGACGGTTTCGAGCATGCGGGCCGAGCAGCCGGCCATTTCGGTGCCGGGCACGGTTTGCGAAATTATTTTCTTGGCGATGTCGCGAAACACTTCGGCGGCGACACCAACACCAGCAATCGCAACGGGTTCACCGTTGTCGCTGCCATGACTGACATCGCTTTCGATCGGAACTTGGCCGAGTAGTTCAGAGCCAATTTCAGCGGCGAGGTTTTGTCCGCCACCAGAACCAAACAACGGATAACTCGTGCCGTGCTCGCACGTAAACGTGCTCATGTTTTCGATTACTCCGGCGATTCGCAAGAAACTGCGACGCGCCATGTCGGCGGCGCGAATAGCAACTTTCTGTGCCGAAACTGCCGGCGTCGTGACGATAATCAAATCTGTGCGCGGCAACATTCGCGCCAGACCCATTTGCACGTCGCCGGTGCCCGGCGGCATGTCGATCAACAGATAATCAAGTTCGCCCCAGTGCACGTCTTTCAAGAACTGTTCGACTGCTTTTGTGAGCATCAAACCACGCCACATCAGCGCCGTGCTTTCGTCTTCGACGAGCATGCCCGTGCTGACGACTTTCAACAAGCCTTTGCCAATTTTGCGCTCGTTTGGAATCATCTTTGGTTTGTCGCTGCCCTCGACGAGTTTGGCCTCGAGACGGTCTGACATGTTCAACATTCGTGGCACCGAAAAGCCCCAAATGTCGGCGTCAAGAACGCCGACTGTGAGACCTTGATTGGCGAGCGCGGCCGCGAGATTAACGGTCACCGAACTTTTGCCGACGCCACCTTTGCCACTCGCGATCGCCAAGATGCGAGTGTTAAGTGGAATCTGGGTTGCTGAGGCATTTTGGCTGGCGTTCCATCGTGCGCGGGTCATGACTGCCGAGCGCTCATCGGAATCCATTTCGCCCCATTCGATTTTGACTTTTGAAACACCCGGATGCGTCGCAACACGTGACTCGACATCGTTTTTGATTTGCACACGCAACGGGCAACCTTTGATCGTCAGTTTGATGCCGATCGTGATGAGACCTTCTTCTGAGACAGTGACACCTGTCGCCATGCCGAGGTCAACGATGTTGTCGCCAAGTTCGGGGTCGATCACGGCACGCAAAAGATTGGTGACCTCGGCTGGCGTGGGGGGCTGCACTCGGCGGGCAGTCATATATATAAAACTACCTGACACGATTGGGCATTGGGTCTGGCGGTAGTCTTATCTCAAGTTTTTATAAGACAAACGGAGACCATTAAATGATCACCTTGACAGACAAAGCAGCAGTCAAAGTTAAGCAACTTCTTGAGTCAGAAAATGCGACCGACCTCGCGTTGCGTGTTGCAGTGCGACCTGGTGGATGCTCGGGTTACTCGTATGAAATGTTCTTTGACGGTGAATTTGCCGCCGATGACGTTGTGAAAACTTTCGGTGAAGT
>DOHD01000115.1:0-884 GCA_003535455.1 Acidimicrobium sp. | reverse complement strand
CCGACGCGAGCCGACCCGAGCTAACGCGAGCTAACTAGCCGCAACGCCCGCGCGGGCAAGCGCTGCGCTGATTTCTTCAGCGTCAAACACCGCATCGAGTCGTTCAACTAATTTTTTGTTGCTGTCAACGATGAATAGAGCCGGCTCAAAGGTCATCTCAAATGCCTTAACCGCTGGCGCTACAACAGTGGCTGATTCATCTGTGTAGACCTCGGCGTGCACGAACGACACACGATCGCCAAAACTTTTCGAGACATTGATCAATTGTTCGAGCGCAGGCGCACAAGTGCCGGTCGAACAATGCGCAGGCGTGCCAATCAAATATGCGACCGGCACTTCAAGTTGCAACGCCTCGGTCAGGGTGATCTTATGAAACGGGCACGGCTCAGGTGTGTGCGTGCAGATTGGGTCGACGCCTTGCGAGTTGTCAAAAGTTGGCGTAGCAAAACTAGGCAATGTGTCGCCAGTTTTGGGCACAAGCACTTGATCGCGTTCAAGCACACTAAACGCCGCGCCATCTTGCGGGCCGTCGTCGACAATCAACATGTAGTTGCCCGGTTTGTCGATTGTTGCACGAAATGGATAATAGGGAATCGCAAATTTGGCACCGTGCAAATTTGCGGCGATGTTTTCGATGATGACCGTGTCATTTGCGAGGTCGACAATTTTTGCAGTAAGCGACCCGGGAAACTTGAAGTCAGAATCAACTGTGATAATGCCCGATTGTTGTGCCAAAGAAATTGGTAGCCNNTTTGCGAAGCACAGGCGAAAAGTGTTGTTGTCGCGGTTGTGAGGCCGAGCGCGGAAAGTGATCCATAAATAAACCGACGACGGCTAATTTGAAGCACCGAATTATCGTATTGCCTGGTTAATCATCTACGATT
>DOHD01000123.1:7523-10158 GCA_003535455.1 Acidimicrobium sp. | reverse complement strand
TGTCTAAATCTGCTGACACTCTATGAACTAGCGGTCAAGAACAACGCCACGCTGATAGTCGGGGCGTCGTCGTCACCTGGCATGTCAGGGCTGTTGGTACGCAATATGAGCAAGTCTTTCGACAACATTGACGAAGTTCATGTTGCGTTGCATGGCACTGGTGGTCCGGCATGCGCTCGTCAACATCATCGTGCTTTGTCGGGTCAATCAATCGGTTGGCACGACGGTGAATGGTTGCGGCGACCCGCCGGTAGTGGTCGTGAACTGTGCTGGTTTCCAGAACCTGTCGGTGCATACGACTGTTATCGCGGCGAGCTTCCTGATCCGCTGTTGATAAAACGCGCGTTTCCAGAGTTGAGTCGTGTCAGCGCGCGCGTTTCGGCGACTCGACGTGACCGTGTGTTTTCAAGAATGCCGATGCTGATTCCGCCACAGGCCGAGGGCGGCATGGGTGGTCTGCGTGTCGAAGTTCGGGGCACAAGAAACGGCGAACGAATTGTCGATGTGGTCGGGGTTGCCGAACGCGTCGGACAAGTTGCAGGTGCTGTGAGTGGCTGCATGGCCCAAGCAATCAGCGTGGGCGAAATCTCTCGAACCGGAGCCTTTGTTGCAGGTGAGATTGCATTACCGAACGAAACTATTTTCGGTCGAGTGCTTGCATGCGGTGTTCAAGTGCATTCGTTTGTTCGAGCCTGATTTACCTACCGATTCTCACTGATTCTCATATAGGTTGTGAGTCATGTCAAAGGCGCATAAACACGTATTGGCCAAGAATACTGATGTGCATGTTGAGGTAGCGCGAAGATTTGCGCAACACGGGCAGCGCTATTCGTCGAAGCGACGAGCAATTGTTTCGATGCTCGAGACATCAGACCGACCTTTGACCATCAGCGAGATTTTGCAACTATCAAAAAAATTTAATGATGCGAATAACGCAATTGTGCAGAGTTCGCTATATCGCAATTTGGTTGTTCTCGAAGAAGTTGGTGCCGTTCAAAAAGTTGTCAGCACCGATGACAACGGTCGCTATGAGTTGAACGAAGAGATTCTCGGACATCATCATCATTTGTTGTGTTCCGAGTGTGGCGATGTGCGCGACGTCGTTATCCCAGAACATCTTGAGAAAAAACTTGACAATGAGTTGGGTCGAATTGCCAAGCGGTCGGGCTTTAAATTAGGCCAGCATCGCCTCGATTTAATCGGACGTTGCCAAAAGTGCGCGTGAACTAGCTTTTTTTGTCGCCTAGGTTCAAGTTTTCGATTTGTTCGCTGATTCGATCTATTTGTTCGCGCAATTCGTCGGCAGTGACCACGTTGGCGAGTGCAAGTTGCACGCTCGCGATTTCGCGAGCGAGAAATTCTGCGTCATTCTGGGTGCGGTTCGCAACATTTCGGTCGACTTGGGCTTGTTCGCGGTCGCGACTTTCTTGACGGTTGTGTGCCAACAAAATTAATGGCGCCGCATACGCGGCTTGCACCGAGAACATCAAGTTCAACAAAATAAACGGATATTTATCCCATCGAAAAGAAATGAACAAGACATTGATTGCTACCCAGATAATCACTAGCACTGACTGAATTACCAAGAATCGCGCGGTGCCCATGACGCGGGCGACATCTTCTGCAAACTCACCGAACGCTGAACGATTGTAATGAACACCAATCTTCGGCTGATTGCGTGGGCGACCGAGGTCTTCGCTGCGTTTCATTTGAGTCGCCAGTCAGCCGGTAGGGCGTTGTCAAGAACGTCGTCAACCGTCACAGCACCCAATAGGCGTCCGTTCGTGTCACACACGCCGACTGCCAACATGTTGTAAGAAGCTAGTCGTTTGGCAACATCGCGATCGGCGAGCATCGGGTCGATCGTCGGTTCATTCTCGAGACATTGTTTTAGCAATAAACTCGGCCGCTCGCGCAGCAATCGTTGAAAATGTACGACTCCTAAATATGTGCCCGTTGGTGGATAGTGCGGTGCGTGCGCCACGAAAACTTGCGCCGCTATCGATACGAGTCGCTCGGGGTCACGAATTTGGGCGAGCGCCTCGGCGACCGTCGAGTCTGGGCCGAGCACGATGATGTCGGGTGTCATCAACGAGCCCGCGGTGCCGCTCGGGTATGACAACAACTGACGCATTGTTTCGGCGTCTTCGTCGTCCATCGCGGCCAAAACTTTTGTGCGCTGGTCGATGCCCATTTGGCCAAGCAAGTCGGCAAGGTCGTCGTATTCCATTTCATCGAAGACGCTCGTCAAACGCTCCATGTCGAGATTTTCGATCAGACGCAACTGCTCGTCTTCGGGCAATTCTTCGAGCACATCGGCAAGTCGCTCGTCGTCCATCGCATCGGCAAGTTGACGACGTTGCTCGGTCGGTAGTGCGCGAATAATTGTTGCCACGTCACTTGCGTGCATATCGCGAAGTCGAGCCGCTTCAGCGGCGATTGCTGTTGAAGGTGCGAACAACTCGCTAGTTTCTTGCCAGTCAACCAATCGATTACCCGAGCGTCCACTCAACAGGCCTCGCTTAGAAAGTCGGACCTTTGAAATCTGCCATGAGGATGTTTTGCCGGCGATATGAACCAAAGCGACATCGCTGACGATTTCATCGCCGTGTTTCTTATCCAAAATATCTTTGCC
>DOHD01000123.1:6344-7456 GCA_003535455.1 Acidimicrobium sp. | reverse complement strand
GCGCTAACAAAAATTCGACGTCGCTGACTTGTGGCGACAAACCCCAAAACCTTGGGCGATTCGGTGCCGCGGCCCGGAACGATAATAATGTCGTTGATTTTGCCTATCGCTTGACCGCCGGCGTCGAGCAAGGGCAAACGCATGATTCGAAATGCATATAGAAGTTCGCCACTCATATAGCGAGGATACCCTTTGATTATCGGCGAGTTAGAACGAATTTTTCGCTGTTAGTGTTACGTCGCCATACGGGGACGTAGCTCAGCTGGCTAGAGCACCTGCTTTGCAAGCAGGGGGTCGTGGGTTCGACTCCCATCGTCTCCACTTGATCAAGCTATTTATGTAGGTGGTTGTGTGTCGCAGAAGCATCTTGTAACCGGACCATTTTCAGAATTATGGCGAGGCGTCGACTCGGCCGTTGTAATCGACGGCATCGGCTTGAACGGAAACGTTTATGTCGATGATCCATCTGTCGCGCTGACCTTGGTGAAGTCCCCAGAGATTCTGTCGCAAGTTGACGACGCCGAGTTTGCCGAGTTTCAAAGAATCAGTGAATCTGTCTTTCAAAGCCTCGTAGGCGAGCTAAATCGTGTGCACGGCATAGATCACCCTGAGCGTTTTTGGCGGATTGTTTGCGGCGCTTGGTTCTTGCAGTTTGCGCAAGTTTGGTATTTGCGTTGGCGAGTTGCCAGCGAAGTTTTTCGCGAGCACGGCGTGTTGGCCTGTCGGCGGATCGACATCAAATGGCAAGAGTTGTTGCCGGTCACACACGATGAGGCGTCGTTGCTTTTTGCGACCGATATCTGGAATCACGTCGCATATTGTGATGCGTTCAACTTCGTTGCGCGCTCGAGCAATGTTGAAACCGTGGTTATTTCGCCAGATCGCAACCAAGAACTTTCTGACTATCGCACGATTATCAATTTTGGTTTGCCCAGTCAAAGTGCGAAGTCGAAACTTGAATCGGTGCTCGCTAAAATCTCGCCACGACCCAAAATCGTATTGGCTGGCGTAGTGCAATCACGGGCGGCACTTGTCGCAATGCACTTGCGTCTTGGTGTCTTGCCACGGCTGTGGCGTTTTTCAGCAAAGCTAACCCCACAACCAGTTGATGC
>DOHD01000123.1:2252-6275 GCA_003535455.1 Acidimicrobium sp. | reverse complement strand
TCGATTTCGCGACATCTGCCAACCGTCTATCTTGAAGGTTTCAATGACCTCTTGACTCAAACATTTAGTGAAAATTCATTGACCAAACCACCACGAGCGATCTTCACCAACACGCTGTTGCATCGCAGCGAGCAGTTCAAACTATGGGCCGCCACTTTCGTCACTCGTGACGCAACCAAACTTTTCTCCGGCCAACACGGCGGCGGCTACCGCGTTAGCCGATTTTTGGGGTGGAACGAAGATTTTGAACTATCAGTTGTTGACAAGTTCATGTCATGGGGTAAATGCAAAACCGAGAAAAACATTGCGTCAACTTGTGTTCAGTCAATTTCCGAACGTTTCTCATCGAACCAACACGGCACGTTGTTAGTTGTGCTTGGCCCAATTACGAGAAACTCCGACATTTTCGGCATGCTTGGTGTACAAAGCAACGGCAGTTACTTTAAGTTGCTGAACGATTTTATTTGCGGGCTTTCAAGTGACATTCGTGCGCAGACGATCGTTCGACCTAAGAGCGCCAGTCAAGTTCGTAAACCCGCCCGGGTTAGTTCAGATCAAGTCTCAAACATTTTTTCAATTCCGGTCACGATAGATCACGGTGGCGCCGGTTTGAATCAAAGGCTCATCGACTCGCGGTTGGCTGTTGTCACATACAACGAAACCACCATTCCCATGAACATGATGTTCGGCTTTCCGACGATCGCCTTGTGGGACCCAAAATATGTGCGCCTCAACAAACAAGCCGAAGCCGTGTATCACCAAATGTTCGAAGCAAAAATTTTGTTCCACTCACCACAATTGGCCGCTGAACACATCACAGAAATTTGGTCAGACATAGAAACATGGTGGAACTCGCCTCAAGTGCGACAAGCGAGAGAAAATTACTGCACTCACTACGCCCACAGGGCGCGGTTCCCGGCATTGACCGTGGCGTCAGTGATTGCCGATAACCTTTAAATCACAAGGTTTTTCATCCCACTGAACCTCTAGAGAGTCAATCATCTATGTATCTTGACAACAAGCGCGTTTTGATTACGGGTGGCACGGGCTCTCTTGGCAAAGTGTTGACACGACGTATTTTGTCAGGCCAAATGGGCACGCCTCAAAGCGTGGTTGTGTTCAGCCGCGATGAAGCCAAGCAACACGAGATGCGCATGGAGTATCTCAACCGACGTTCAGTGACCGAAGATGTGATGTACCACAACTTCGAACGAACACTCCAGTTCAAAATTGGTGATGTACGTGATTTTCACTCGGTAGCGCAGGCATTGATGAATATCGACGTCGTGTTCAACGCTGCGGCTCTCAAACAAGTGCCGGCTTGTGAATACTTTCCATACGAGGCAGTGCGCACAAATATTGAAGGCGCCGAAAATATCGTTCGTGCGATCAAAGAGTTGCGTCTCAATGTCGAGACAGTTGTTGCGATCTCGACCGACAAAGCGTGCAAGCCGACCAATGTGATGGGCCTGACAAAGGCGATTCAAGAGCGGATATTTCTGACCGCCAACATTGACTGTCCGAAAACAAGATTCGTCGCCGTACGCTACGGCAATGTCTTGGCCTCACGAGGCTCGGTCGTGCCGTTATTTCTTGACCAAATCGAGGCCGGCGGACCAATCACGATCACCGACAAAAATATGACGAGATTCTTGTTGACCCTCGATCAAGCTGTCGACACGGTGTTCGAAGCAATGCAGTTTGCCGAAGCAGGTGAAACGTACATTCCGAAGATCAAAGCGGCCCGAATAGTTGATGTCGTGAGCGCTCTCGTCGGAAAAAGCAAGATAGAGATTAAAGAAACCGGTGTTCGCCCCGGCGAAAAACTTCATGAGGTGCTTGTTTCACAAGAAGAGTCGCTCAGAACCATTTCTCGTGGCAACTATTTCGCGATCAAATCAATTCTCCCCGAAGTCTCAAAACCTACGCCTTTATCAAAGTCTGATTTTGATGAACTGAGTTCTGAACACTTCTTGATGACATCCAAGGAAGTTGGAGAATTTCTCAATAAAAATTTGTCAGGTGATTTGACGGGTCACTAATGAAAGTTTGCGTTCTTGGCGCTGGCGGGCTGCTAGGACATATGTTAATTCGGGTTCTTGGCGAGTCATTTGATGTTTATGGCTCGACGAGAGAATCTGCAACGACTTCGTCTCCCTTGGCTAAGTTTTTGCCCCAAGGTCAGTGGATCGGCGAAGTTGATGCGTCAAAGCCCGCATCAATAAACAAGGTGTTCGATGCCGACAATTTTGATGTGGTGATCAACTGCGTCGGACTGATCAAACAACGAAACTCACAAGTCACCGACGATGAGATGATGTCGATTAACGGAGAGTTCCCTCATTATTTGGCGCAAGTCGCAAACAGTCATGGCGCAAAAGTGATTCACATCAGTACTGACTGCGTATTTTCAGGCTTGACGGGCAATTATTTTGAGACTGAAACCCCCGACCCAATTGACGTTTACGGAAAATCCAAACTTCTGGGCGAATTAAATGACACACGCAACCTCACTTTGCGCACTTCACATATTGGTCGAGAGTTAACCACCCGAAAGAGTTTTGTTGATTGGTTGCTTAGTCAACGCGGTGGACGTGTCTACGGCTACAGCCACGCCATTTATTCAGGCTTAACCACTCGAGAATTGTCCCGATTGATTGGCGGTCTGATGCACACCAATTTTGGAGTAACAGGTTTGTTTCATGTTTCATCTGAACCGATTAGTAAACTTGAGATCATCAATAAACTCAACGAACTTCTTGATTTGCAAATTGTGGTCACTCCCGATTCTTCGGTAAAAGTCAATAGAAGCCTCAATTCTGAAAAGTTTCAAGCTTTAACCAGTATCACACCAACCAGTTGGGACACCATGTTGGCAGAATTCTGCCAGGACCAAAAATTTTATGAGTGAGTGGCAGACTCTTACCTCCAAAAAACTAGATGAACTTGCCACGAGTTTGTCGACCGAATTCAAGAGCGCGACACCATTTGCTCATTGCATTATTGATAATTTTCTTCCCCCGGAAATTGTCGAATCTCTGGTTGACGAATTTCCAACAGACACCGACCCAATTTGGGAATTCTCTGATCAGCAAGATATCCAGGTCAAGTTGCGAAGCAATTGGCAGTCCGAAACAGATATTCGACCTACGACTCAGTCGGTGGTGCATTTCTTGAACTCGGGAGCAGCAATGAAGTCATTTTCAAAGCTCACAGGTATTGAAAAACTCATTTCTGATCCTTATTACACGGGTGGTGGTTTGAATTGCACGAAAAGAAATGGATTATTAGATGTTCATGCTGATGGAAATTGGCATCATGCGATGGGTGTTCATCGACGATTAAACGTAATTTTGTATTTGAACAAATTTTGGGATCCGAAATGGGGCGGCGCACTTGAATTGTGGGATGAGAAATTAACCAAGTGCGTTAAGTCAATTGACCCATTGTTTAATCGCCTTGTTGTGTTTGAAACACACGACCTTACGTATCACGGTCACCCAACCCCGTTGTTGTGTCCACCTGATCAGTCGCGCAAGTCGTTGATCTTGTACTACTACACTGCTTCTCCACGTCCAAAGAGTCAAGTCTTAGTTGAGCGTCCCCATCGTGCACTATGGCGAAGACGCGAATTGAGAGAGTTGACTTAAGTATGCAGNNGGCACACGTCCAGAATTGATCAAGTTGAGTAGGGTCATCCCGCTTTTCGACAAATTTACTGAACATGTTTTCGTACATACAGGGCAAAATTATTCCGATCAGTTGAATTCAGTTTTTTTTGAACAGATGAAAATCCGCTTGCCGGACATTGTTTTGAATGTGGCTAGCGACTCCGCAATGAAATCAGTAGCTCAAATAATTGAGCAGTCAGACGCGGTGCTGGATCAAGTCAAACCCGACGCAATGCTTGTGTTGGGCGATACAAATAGTGCGCTCGCAGTAATAGCTGCAAAACGAAAAAAAATACCGATTTTTCACTTAGAGGCTGGCAATCGGGCGTTTGATGATCGAACCCCCGAAGAA
>DOHD01000123.1:1268-2140 GCA_003535455.1 Acidimicrobium sp. | reverse complement strand
GTAGTTAGTTTGCATCGTGAAGAAAATGTCGATCAACCCGACAAACTTCAAAAACTTCTCGACTCAATCGAAGCAGTTTCGCAAAAATTTGATCTTCCCGTCGTGTTCTCGACACACCCGCGTACTCGCGAGCGTTTGAAATTTACTTCGCCTGCGAAGACGACTCGAATTCGATTTATCGATCCGCTCGGATTCTTTGACTACGTTAAGTTGCAACGCTCAGCATTTTGTGTCATCTCCGACAGTGGCACATTGACCGAAGAGTCATCGTTGCTTGGCTTTCCTGCGGTTACGTTGCGTGAATCACACGAAAGACCAGAAGGCACTGATGTCGGAACACTTGTCATGACAGGTGGTGACCCACAAAGCCTGATTTCTGCGATCGAGATAGCAAGTGGTCATTATCAAAGCAGCATCAACCCAGCGCCAGTCGCCGATTATCTTGTTGCTGATTTTTCATGGAGAGTTCTGAAAATTGTCACCAGTTATATCGACTATGTGAATCAACGCGTTTGGCACAAATAAGTCTTAATGAGGTTTTTATTTGTACATGAGGTTAACTGGCGCGAAAAAGTTACATACGAAATTCACGACATTCCTGAGCTCTTATCGATCGCCGGCCACGAAGTTACGTTCATAGATTTTCCAGAATTTGCGAAAACTGACCCTAGAAGTAAGGGTTTTGGTTTCAGAACGTCTCGCGCATTAGCCCAGTCGCGAGCTCATCCAGGATCAAAAGTGGACGTATTTACGCCAGGTGTCGTGGTCGGCGGCAGTCTTCGGCGCTACTTAGCGACCCTGACATTTGCTCCATTGTTCTGGCGTACGGTGCGCAGCAGAAAAATAGACCTCGTTATTCTCTACGGTGTTCC
>DOHD01000123.1:811-1197 GCA_003535455.1 Acidimicrobium sp. | reverse complement strand
CTTCGTGAAACGCGATTCAAATTTCTGGTCAAAAAAGCAGAGCGGTACATATATAAACATGTTGCACACATTTCGGCACACAACGAGGCACTCAAAAATTATTGTATTTCATCTGGCGCATCAGCAAATAAGATTTCGATAGATTTTCCGCGCCTTGATGTTGAACGGTTCAAGCCAACCTTGAGAGATGAGCACCTCGCAGCAAATCTCGGTATCAATCCAGGGCAAAAAGTCGTGTTATTTCGCGGCACTCTCTATCGCTTTTCCGGTTTAGAAAAATTTGTCGAACTTTTTGCCGAATATTTGCGCGATAATCCAGACACCTGTCTGTTGATTGTCGGTAGCGGAGAAGCCGAAAGTCTAATTAGAGAGACAATTTCGCGCCA
>DOHD01000123.1:0-771 GCA_003535455.1 Acidimicrobium sp. | reverse complement strand
GACATATTTGTTTGGCCGATGTTTCAATCAACACATTTATTCCATCTTTGGTCACCCATTGTGTTTTGCCGGGACGGGTATTGCAATCGATGGCTTGTGGCATTCCAGTTGTGTCGACACCGTTGCAGGGCATGATGAATTATTCGCAAGGCACCGACACGGTCATTTATCGTGCGCTCGATGAATCGTTCGTCGAGGCTGTCAGCGAGTTATTGAGCGACACGGCGCGTCGCAAAAAGCTTGGCGTGGCCGGACGCGATCTGGTCACCTCGAAAGGTTCTTGGCAAGATTTTGTGCACGGTTTTTCTGCTCTTGCAAGTAATTTAGTGTCGTCAAAATGAAAAAAATTCTCATCGTCGCCATGGCCGACAGCGTCCACACAGCCCGCTGGATTCGTCAGTTCGATGATGATGAAATCAATTTCGTGCTGTTTCCCTCGACGCCACATCGCCGCATTCATCCTCTAATCTTGCAGCACATCTCGGCAAAACTCAAATCAAGTTTGAAGATTTCGCCATGGATGAAGTGTGGCGCGTTACCACTCGGCGTGATTGACCTGCTTTTCAACAACCGCTTCAGAGCAAGACTTTTAGC
This sequence comes from Acidimicrobium sp., assembly GCA_003535455.1. Taxonomy (GTDB): domain Bacteria; phylum Actinomycetota; class Acidimicrobiia; order Acidimicrobiales; family Ilumatobacteraceae; genus BACL27. The sequence continues at coordinate 177 of DOHD01000123.1, read as the reverse complement.
CAAAGAAATCGATGCTTTCAATCCAGATCTGATCCACATTATGGAGACTCAACACGCCGGCTACTTAACTGATAAGGCGCTGAGTTTGGCTAGCAAAAAACCTAAGTTAGCCCTCTCGATTTGGGGCTCAGATCTCTTTTGGTTTCAAAGATTCCCAAAACACCAAAGCAGAATTCG
>DOHD01000019.1:1847-3447 GCA_003535455.1 Acidimicrobium sp. | reverse complement strand
ATTCAAATTGAGGTCAACGGCATTCAAAAACATTTATTGATAGAGCACGGTCTCGACCCCAAGGTGCCCGACAACCGCATTATTGGTGCCGCGCTCGGCCAAGCAACGGTTTCTCCAACCTGCATCGTCTCAAACGATGCCGCCTTGCGCATCAAAGCAGCCCACATGGGCTTGACGGCTCTCGAACATCGCCCTGTCAATGGCGGACGCTCTGAAAAACCCATGGGTTGGTCGACATTTGACGCACCAGTCGAAGCGATCGACAGCCTCTATAAATCTGAGGGCATCGAAAAATCAGACATCGAAGGCGCCTCGAATCTCTACGAAAATAACTTTGCAGTTTTGCGTTGCGGTNNAACGAATTGCGCCTAATGCAACAAAACGCACCCGAAGCCTGGGGTCTTCGCGCTCGCAACAAAGAACAGCGCTTTGCCCTCGAACTTTTGCTCGACCCTCAAATCACGGTTGTCGCCCTTGACGGTCGCGCAGGCACCGGAAAAACGGTCCTGGCAATCGCCGCGGGTCTCGAACAAGTCGTCGAACAACATCGCTACGAACGCTTGGCTGTTTACCGACCTCTCGTGCCTGTTGGTCGCGCCGACGTCGGTTTTCTGCCCGGTGGTCTCGAAGAAAAACTCGACCCATGGATGTCGGCGATTCACGATGCAGTCGTCGCGCTAACCGATGACCGTTCTAGTCGCGATGCCCGAGGTCTGATCGACGACCTAATCGCCCGCGGTCAATTGACGCTTGAATCTGTCACTTTCTTGCGCGGTCGCAGCCTGCAGGCCCAAATAGTCGTGGTCGACGAGGCCCAAAACCTCGAACCAACGACGTTAAAGACGATTTTGACCCGCATCGGTGACGGCACCAAGGTCGTTTTCACCGGCGACACGAGTCAAATCGACGCCCCGTACATGGGTGAAAGCAATAATGCACTCGCAGTTTTGGTTCAGGCATTCGCTGGTCAAAGTTGCTTCGGCCATATCACCCTTGAATCTTGCGAACGCAGCGAAGTTGCCAGCCTGGCAGCCGAGCTTCTCTAGACCTGCCGCGATCACGCGAGCAATACTTACATCGTTGTAATTAAATATTTTCTCAAGCAAAGTTTCTGCTTCTATTTTTTCTAAAAATATTGTACAGTTCGTGACATATACCTCTGAGAGTTTTCCGGGCAACATTTCACTCGAGACACTTGTTGCACTTGCTCACCTTGCCAAATGGCGCGAGCAGTCAAATTGCATCGGCAAGCGCAACTTATTTTTTGCACCAAACTCAGAGCGACCACAAGCACGCATCAGACGCGAAGAAAAAGCCAGTCGCTTGTGCAAATGTTGCCCGGCCAAATCTCAGTGTCGCGAGTTCGCTCGTACAAACCATGAATACGGCTTTTGGGGTGGCGAAAACGAAGAGCAACGACACCTAGCCGGATACAAAGTAATCGCCCCCATCGGTGTGCGCGCAAAAATAATTCGCCCACCACGCGCCCACGACCAGAGCGACAGTTAATTATCTCTAGCGCTCGCAACTAACGCCGAGTTCGTCAGTTGCGGCGTGTCATGATTGAAGATATGCCTTCATCACCCAAAGACCCTGATGC
>DOHD01000019.1:0-1815 GCA_003535455.1 Acidimicrobium sp. | reverse complement strand
GACATGATGTCGCAAGACTGCGAATACGACAATGTGCCGATAACAAAAGTGTTCGGTCGCGCCGCCATCGAGCAAACTCTCGGCGGTTTTCTCGCCGAATGTTCGGCCTACGAATGGATCATCCACCATCAAGTTGCCACGGGCGACCTCGAACACGGTGTCGTCATGAACGAACGCACGGACCGATTTCAAATCGACGGTCGCTGGGTCGAACTTGATGTGGCGGGGCTGTTCGTTGTGAACGAATCAAAAATCGCCCTTTGGCGCGACTACTTCGATCGNNATCGTCGCAACATCGGTCAGTTAAGTTTCGTTTGATGCAATCATTTATCGACAACAAAACTCTCAGCGATATTCGTTTTGCCGTCGTCGATACCGAAACAACGGGGTTATCCGGCACCAACGACTATGTCCTGCAACTCGGGGTGGTCATTTCGCGCAGCGACGGCACGATCGAAGAACAATACGAGACCTTCGTCAGACGCTTTTTTTGGAAGCCCGGCCGCCTCGGCGCCTACAAGGTGCACGGCATCAAACGCTCTCACTTGCGTCGTGGCATCAGCCCCGAAGAAATGATCGGCACGCTCAAAAAATATCTGCGCGACACCATTTTCGTCGCGCACAACGCCAAGTTCGACATCGGTTTTCTCAACGGCGAAGCCGCACGCTTGAAAACCGAAATTAAATACAACGGGCCACTTGACACGCTAAAAATGTCGCGAGCACTCGACCCTAAGCGGGTCAACTCACACAAACTCAAAGATGTAACCACGCGCTACGGCGTCGTGGTTACCCGCCCTCACGATGCCCTCGCCGACGCTCTCGGCACCGCGTTGGTGCTGCCACATNNGCCGTCTGATATCGAGCCAGCACGCTTCGCGCAGTTTCACTCGCCAAATTCTTGTATTCGGCCGGCTTCACTACTTTCACACCATTTCCGGCGCGCAACAACAACCGACCTAGCCAGTGTTTCGATGTGATCGAAATTGTCAGGTCGACACTGCCATCTTTATTGTCTGCTCGCGACACATATGGATAAGACTCGACGATCCACCTCGATTGTTTTTGCACTCGCAGCGTGACCTGTTGCAAACTCTCAGAAAACCATGGCAACTCGTCATCTTGAACTTCGCGCAGTTGATCAAAGATCTGTGTCGCAACAAGCTTCTCGATGCGATCGATTCGAAATACTCGATCTTCACCCGACAAATGATCGTCGGCGGCGACGTACCAACGACCCGAATCTTCAAAAACCTTTCGTGGGGTTATCGTGCGGGTCGTGCGCTTCGCGGTTGCCGGTGAAAAATACTCAATTTCATGGCGCTCACCTGCTTCAACGGCGGCCAACAACTCTTTGACGAATCTTGCCTTTGGCAACTGCACCTTTATCGTCTCGGCACCCGCGGGCATCAGTGGCGCGAGTTTGACCAACGCCGAAGCCAGCGGACCCTTCTTGTTTGCCCCAGGCAACTGCATCGCAGTCTGGGCCATCACAGAAACCGCAAACAGTTCGGCCGTGCTCAATTTGAGCGGTCGCGAAAACACGAGCGGCACCTCGGCGATCACCATTCCGTCATCCATATATACGTCGATCAATGCGTCGGGTGTATACGGCGGCACACCGCACACGGCGGCCATCTGCAAGTCTTCGACCAGTTCGGCTTCGCTGAGATTGAATTGTCTGGCCATCGTCGAAATCTTGACGCGCTGTCGTTGCATTATCCACGGCAACATCACCAGCAAACCACTGACTCGTTGCGCAGCACTTCGCGGGCCACGCCGTGTCGGTCGCACTGACTTCGCCGAGCGAGTCGA
>DOHD01000001.1:1805-5048 GCA_003535455.1 Acidimicrobium sp. | reverse complement strand
CGAGAGAGTCGCGAATAACCAGATGGCCCATCGGCAACCAAAACAATTTGTGCATCGCCATCACGACTGTCGTGACTAGAACATGTGAGTTCGGCGCCAAACAAAGTTGGCAAACCAAAAGTGCGAGCCGCCTGGGCGAACTTGACGACACCATAAAGACCGTTTCGGTCTGTGAGCGCGAGCGCCGCCAGTTGGTTGTGCACTGCTGTCTCGACGAGCTGTTCAGGGTGTGAAGCCCCGTATAAAAACGAAAAGTTCGACCGACAATGCAATTCGGCGTAGTCACCCATTGGCCTAAGCGTAGCGAACATATGTTCGCTTACAATATAAAAAGTTGTCCTAAGCCTTGCCCTGCAACGAGTCGGTGACAATCTGGCGGGCGATACGAATTGCACCGCGAGCCCCGTCTTCAGAAACCCGCAATGCATCAACAAAACTGAACCACTTAACTTGCTGGCTCTCGCCCGCAGCCGGGGCAAACGTTTTGTTCGATGCCCACAACAAAAATCGCACGTCAAGATGCGTGTGGCCGCGTGGCCCCGGGTGAACATCGAGGTGAATAAATCTCGGAGAATTTTTTTCGGCACCAAAATGTTGCAGATCAAGACCCGTCTCTTCTCGTGCCTCGCGCAGTGCAGCATCGTGAACCGTCTCGCCAGCATCAATGTGCCCGCCGGGTTGCAGCCACATGTTTAGTCGTTTGTGCAGATGCAAGACGACACCAGGCTCACCAACCACGATCGCCGATGCAGTGACGTGCGTCGGGTCGCTGTGTTCGTCAAACGGGGCGTCGAGACTTGGGGCAAGTTCGCAAAAAGTTTTTATTGATTCGCGTTCGCGATCATCGACCGGTTCGTGTGTTGCAAGTTGCAGACAAAAGTCTTTGACGAATTCGAGACCAGAATCAGAATTCACCTACTGCACGATACTTGCTTGCCTGACTGACTAAATAACGAACTAACCGTAGATTGCCGCGATGCTCCATTCGCCGTGTTCAAGGGTGACCAATAGCGCTTGCACTTGTTGCGAACCATCTGGTGATGATTTTTCGACGACGACTTGTAGCCGAACCAGACGACGACTGCGGGCTGTGTCCCACCACTTTTCTTCGATTGGCCATGGGCCGGCCCAAGAAACAATTTTGTGGCTCTGCTGATTAATTATCAATTGCGTCGGCTCGGCGCTTAATTGATGGCGCGCGCTGACACGCACCAAGTTTTTGTTTTCGTCGACGACTTGCACCAACAGCGGTTCAGAATAAACCACGCTCGGCGACGGGGTCGGCAACGAACCCCGCCACTTCGGCTTTTTGGTCGATGCGTTTGATTCGTTTTGCGTGGGTCGAAAGTGCGAGACAGAAACAAGTTGAAAATCGTCTTGCAGATCTCGACCACCCTGTCGCTTGACAATTTGAACAGCAGTTGAGCCCAACAGTTCGGTTAACCGACCAATTGCGCGACTCGCGGTTTCGTCGACTTGAGTGACACCGCCCCACAACTTGAGTTGGCGCGCTGTGTCTGTGCGCACCTCGTCGGCAATCAACTGAACGCGAGCCAGCGCGCTTTTGTTCGACCAACTTTCGATTTGCCACTTGGCGCTCTCGGTTATTGCTCGAGCGGTCAAACCCTGTGGTCGATACCACAAGCGTTCTGAATGTGCGCCGGTTTCTGATTCGAATTTAAGAATCAGACGCACACAAATTGCGCCATGTTTGACGAAATACTCGCTGAACTCTTCGGCCATTGCCCGCACATTGTTGAGCAATGTTTGTTGGTCAACAACCGGCTCTTCGAATGTTCGCGAACAGAGGTGCTCTGGCGGTGGCGCAACCGCGGCAAGTGGATGTTGTTCGTCACCACGAGCAAGTCGATGCAACTCGACACCGAGTTCACCGAACCTGCCGGCCAACATTGATTCGCCGAGTTTGCAGACATCTTGCAATGTGTTCAACCCAAGTCGCTCGAGCAACGACACCGTCTCACGATCGACACCGGCGAACTCGCTTAAAACTCTGACCGATTGTTGACCAAGCCAAACTTTGGTCTGATCTGGTTCGACGATAAACGGCGTTTTTGCTGTGCTTTTGGTTTTATGTTGCGCCGAAATATGCGCGGCAATGTGGGCCGCCAAACGACTGTCGGCGACGCCAATACCAAATTGTGCATCTGCAATTATCGAACCGCGCAATGCTTGAAAAATTTTGTTAGCCATCGGCTCGTCGCCGCCGAAATATCGTGACGGGCCCCGTGTTGCAAACACGATTACTCCTGGTTCGCTGACCTCGATTAGCGGAACTAACTCGTTGACTGTTCGCACGACGGTGTTGAACGCTCGACGATCACGATCTGGCTGATAAGCGGCGATTTCAAGATCTGGACAAAGCCCTTGAGCGTGACGGCGTCGCATGCCGACTTGCACGCCATAATGCATCGCCGCCACAGAACGCGAGATAACTCGCTGACCGTGCACGACAGCACACGGGCTGTTAGAAGTTTTCGCCGCTACAACTGCCGACCAATCAAGGCAACGCAACACTGCTAAGCGTTTTGATGCAAACAATTTAATAATTGCAGGTAACTAAATGTTCTTGCATGCGCGCAACTCGACGACCGCTGACTTTGATTGAAACTTGCCGTTGCTGCAGATAGCCAGCCCCATTGTTGATGCCACTCCAACTTTTTGTCGTGCTGTCTAGAACGACATCGGCGTGAAACGGATGTGTGTTGTTTGAAAAACTTGATTTAGGCAACGACAACATCGCAGTGTCGACGATGATCATCACCGAACGCCGAGCCTGCAACCGCGCTTGCACTCGCCTGGCGTCAGAAACCGAAATCGAATCTGGCACCGCGACTATCAGCAAGTCAAAGCCGTCGATTACGGCGGCCACAGTTGTCGACCAATCGCGCGATGACTCTGGTGGGTGCACGAACACCATGCGTTCGAGTGCCACGCCGTGTTCGACCGCACAAGAAATGCCGAGATGACTGACGCCAACAACACCCAACCATGAACCTTGTTGTGATGCACGCGCGCAAAGTGAAAGCGCCAGCGATGCGGCGGCGTCACCACAGCAACGCACGATGCGTCCGCGAACTAAGCCTGAGTCGGGTAACAACTGACAAACTTGATCTGAGACGGCGAGGTTTTCGAAAACTTGTTTTTCGAAAGCTGAATGTTTAGCAGCGAGGGTTTTTGGCACCAATAACTTCATGCCTGCACTGTAGCGAACATATGTTCGCA
>DOHD01000001.1:0-1711 GCA_003535455.1 Acidimicrobium sp. | reverse complement strand
GGCCGGGGCGGCAACTTGGGCCATCAACTCTTCGACGGTTGGCGGCTTCATGCCGGGTTTCCAATATTGATGCAAATCAGTCACAATCTGAGCCAAATCGCTGTCGCGTGAACCAGGCACAAGATCAACCGTCACGATGTTGGCAAACACATGAACCCCGAGAACTGCACCACTATTAAATAGTCGGCGCGCCAGTTCGGCCGCGGGTCGCGGGCCAATCGCTTGGCTGGCGCTAGTGAACTTTTCGTGACCCTGGCCTGTCAGCGTGCGATTTAACTCGAAACGAATGCGACCAGCAACCCCTGCGGCTGTTTGTTTGACATCTACGGGCTGACCCACCCGAGGCAGGTTAGTCAAGATTTTCGCTTTCACCAAACACCACATTGACGGGTACGGTTATTTGCCATGGCTAGCGATCTCGCAAACACAACTATCGAACAATTCACCGCTGACGCGCACAAGTTTTTGGCAGCCAACGCCGAACCTCGCGAGTCGAAGAAGGCGTTCGTTTGGGGCGAGGGCTCAGACAATGTGTCGATGTTCGAAGAGCGATCGAAGCAAGCCGAAGACGAAGTGGTGAATCGCGCCAAGCAGTGGCGTCAGCAAAAGTTTGATGCGGGCTTTGGGTGGATCTCGGGGCCCGAGCAATATGGCGGCCGTGGGTTATCCAATGAATTCGAAAAGGCCTACAGCAAGGCCGAGGCGCAATACAAAGTCGCCAACCAGTCGATTTTTCAAATCGGGTTGGGCATGGTTGCGCCGACAATTTTGGCCCATGCCAGCGATTTTGCGCGAGAAAAATTTCTGCGGGCGATGTGGCGCGCCGACATCGTGGCGTGTCAATTGTTTTCAGAGCCGGGCGCAGGCAGCGATCTTGCGTCGTTGCAGACAAAAGCCGAGCGCGATGGCGACGAGTGGGTCATCACCGGGCAAAAAGTGTGGACTTCTGGCGCGCACTACAGCGACATCGGCGAAATCATCTGCCGCACCGACCCGTCGCAACCCAAGCACAAGGGTCTCACTGCATTTTTGGTCGACATGAAGGCGCCGGGTGTAGAGATTCGTCCGCTGCGCCAAATGACCGGCGGAGCCTCATTCAACGAAGTGTTCTTCACCGAAGTGCGCGTGCCCGACTGGTATCGCCTCGGTGACGAGAATGCCGGCTGGGGTGTCGCACTCACCACGCTGATGAACGAGCGCGCTGCGATCGGCGCAGGAATGGGCGGCGGCGAGGTGTCGATGATGACTCGCATCACCGCAATGGTGAACCACTACGGGCTGCAGAACGATGCGCTCGTGCGCGACATGCTGGCCAACCTCTACATCAACTATCGCGTCGCCAACTTCAACAACAAGCGCGCGATGGACAAGATGAAGGCCGGTCAAACACCTGGCCCTGAGATGTCAATCTCGAAAATGGCGCTCGTCAACAACCAGAAATTGCTCAACGATTTTCTCGCCCACGTGTTGGGCGCCAAGTTGCAAGCCGATTCTGGCGAGTGGGGCACCTATGCGTGGAACCAACTCGTGCTCGGGGCCCCGGGCATGCGTATCGCTGGCGGCAGCGACGAAGTCATGCGCAACATCGTCGGCGAGCGTGTGCTCGGGTTGCCAAAAGATGTCGGCATCGACTCAAAGTCGGCGTTTCGCGACCTTAAAGTCGGCACGCAAAAAGACTGACAAAAAAATTTTGCGCGAGCTTGCGTCAGCT
>DOHD01000099.1:1801-4200 GCA_003535455.1 Acidimicrobium sp. | reverse complement strand
GCAAAAGTCACGAACCCACCATGCGCCGACAACGCCGGGTTGACATCGTTGAACACAATCGCCTCGATTTGTGCCGAAACCTCATCATCAGCAACGAGTCCCTCAAAACTAGCCTTTAACGGCTTGTTAGGGTTTCGAATCAACAAACCCTTGGCGTCATCATGGTCGAGTTCTGCGCCGCGCAACAGATCTAAATCTTTCGCCCCGATGATTATTTTCAACCCGTTAATCGTGCGAACTTCATCTGTAAAAGCCGCCTTGACGAACTCATCGAAAACCAAGTCGTATCGAAAATCTTCACCAGGCCCAGACAAAATCTCGAGCCGCAACCCGAGCCTCTCACGCTCAGACTCGGCATCGCGCAACTCGATCAATTTCGCATGCGCAACAGGTGTGATTGTGATAATCGTGTCGGCAGACGCCGGCGAAGCACTAACAACAGGCGACGAACCTGCAAGGGGGCTTACTTGACTCATTGAATAAGCAGGCTACCTGCGACTACAACATCTAGCCTGCGACCGCCCGCGATCGCCGCACCGCCACAACGCAAACCTCCACAACGCTCACCGTGACAGCGAACTTGTTATAGTGACATCTCACGCACGGGGAGTCCACTGGTTCGGTGGGCTGAGAGGGTGGCCGCCACCACCGACCCGCACACCTGATCTGGGTAATGCCAGCTAGGAAAGCGAAAATGCCCAACACATCACTGATTTTTAGCGGCGGCCCGATACCGAACGACGCCACGCTCGAGCTCGCACGCGCGATCAAAAATGTCGATCTTGTGATCGCCGCCGACTCTGGTCTGCACACGGTACAAAAACTCGACATGCACGTCGACTTTGTAATCGGCGACTTCGATTCAGTGGATGCATCTGCGCTCGCCCGCGCGACATCCGCGCACACACAAGCCATTCGCCACAGCACCGACAAAGACTTCACCGATCTCGAGTCGGCGCTGCTGTTTGCCGCCGACAAAAAATCTGATCGAATCGTCATCGTCACTGGTGGCGGTGGCAGGCTCGATCATCAACTCGGCGTCGTTGCGGCAATGTTCAACCCAAAACTGCGCGAAATAAAAGTCGAAGCACTGTGGAATAGCGCTCACCTCTTTGCACTGCAAGGCCCAACAACTTGCGCTTTCGCCACACAAATCGGCGACGGTGTCGCACTACAAAGTTTCAGCAACAAGTCAGAAAAAATTTCTACAACCGGCTTGCGATGGCAACTCGACAAAGAATCACTCGCAAACTTTGAAACTCGCGGCGTAAGCAACATCGCCATCGAAAATAAAGTCTTGGTCTCAATCGAACTTGGTCAGTTGTTGGTGATTCACGAATCAAAAGGCAAATCATGAACTCTCATAAGATAAAAAAACTAACCAAGTGCATTGCGTTGATTTTTGTCGCCTCAACTTTGGCTTACGCGTGCACTACAGAGAAATCGAACAGCGACTCACCGAGCACCGCAGATTCAACCAACAACGAAGTATCCGACAATTCAACGACGGCATTCGGCGATAGCGAAAAAGTCACAATCATGCTTCTCGCCTACGATTCGTTCACTCCATCACCGAATATCTTCGACGACTTCACCGCACAAACAGGCATCGCCGTCGAAGTAGTCCTCGGTGGCGACGCAGGCGAACTAGTCACAAAGGCCGGCCTGACTTCGGGCAACCCCGAAGCCGACGTTTTATGGGGCGTCGACAACACAATGCTTTCGCGCGCAATCTCAAAAGATATTTTCACCCCGTATGCGACAAAAAATCTCGCCGACCTTGACGAATCGGCACGCAAACTCGTGCCGAACAACGAGGCGACGCCTGTCGATACAGGCGACGTTTGCATCAACTACGACGTCAATTGGTTCAAGCAACGCAACCTCGCACCGCCACTCACGCTGCGTGCGCTAACTTCGTCGAACTACGCCAACTTGCTCGTCGTGCCCAGCCCCGTCAGTTCTTCACCAGGCCTCGCGTTCATGCTGGCAACAATCGCCGAATTCGGTCAAGACGGCTGGGACGAATATTGGAAATCACTCAAACAAAACGGCACACTAATCGTCAGCGATTGGACAACCGCCTACTACACAGAATTTTCAGGCTCATCAGGCAAAGGCGATCGCCCGATCGTCGTCAGTTACGGATCAAGCCCACCCGCCGAAATGATTTTCGCGAACCCTCGTCCGGCCACCGCCCCGACTGCTGTCGCTGCATTGACATGCTTCAGGCAAGTTGAGTTCGCCGGCATTTTGCGTGGCACAAAACATGAAAGCGAAGCACAACTGTTGATCGACTATTTGACCGACATCAAATTTCAAGAAGACCTGCCACTAAAGCTGTTCGTCTATCCCGCAAACGTCAATGCAAAACTGCCAGAAGACTTTGTCAAATATTC
>DOHD01000099.1:1548-1686 GCA_003535455.1 Acidimicrobium sp. | reverse complement strand
AGCCGGGCTCTGCTTTTGCTTGCCGTCTTGCCGATCGTGTTCATCGCGTTGTTCGTCGTCGTGCCGACACTGAATATCTTTTTCACCTCGATAAAACTTGACTCGATAAAACTGCTACGAACCTCGCAGATTCGAAAC
>DOHD01000099.1:0-1496 GCA_003535455.1 Acidimicrobium sp. | reverse complement strand
ATCGCGTTTTGCATGGCAAATTTCAGATTTACATTTCAAAGACTTTCAGCCAGCCTGATCAGCCTGCCTTTTGTTCTGCCGAGCATCGTCGTCGGCGTGGCATTTCTGCAGATTTTGCCGAGCAACTTACATCGCACGGCTTTCGCCCTCATTTTGGCACATGTCTATTTCAATTTTGGTTTCGCCGCACGACTAATCGGCGCGCAGTGGCTGCAAATTCATCCCCACCTAGACGATGCCGCACGAACTCTCGGCGCCTCACCACTAAAACTTCTGACCACGATCACGCTTCCACTTCTGCGCACGTCAGTCATCAACGCGTCACTGATCGTGTTCACGCTCTGCTTCACTTCATACGGAGTCGTGCGCATTCTTGGTGGGCCTTCACGCTCGACACTCGAGACAGAAATCTATTTTCGCGCAATGCAACTTGGTGATGTGTCAGGTGCGATGTTGCTTGGCGCGCTACAAATCATCATCATTGGTGCTCTTTTTATTGCAACGATCAGAGCCAACCGCGGTTCTAGCGAGCAAACCTCGCGACCATCCATTTCTCGTCAAAAACCACTTCGTGCAACCAAGCAGAGGCTCGCAATAATGCTTGTCATCTTGAGTGCGGCACTTTTCGCAGTCGCGCCCGTCGCCGCCATCGCCATCAGATCTTTAACAAGCAACTCAAAATTCACCACCGAAGCGTGGCAAACAGTCTTTGCGAACCCTGAAATAATTCAATCTCTCGGCAAGACGCTAATTTTTGCGATGATCACGATGACTCTCGCTCCTTTTCTCGGCCTAATCTGCGCATGCAACACCATTTACGGCGATAAAAGGTTGCGCTTCATCTCAGGCCTCACAACTTTGCCGATCATCATTTCTGCCATCTCAATCGGTCTCGGCATCATCATCACTTTTGACACTCAACCATTTGATTGGCGCGGCGCAAAATTCATGTTGCCGCTCGCCCACGCAATGGTCGCTCTGCCACTGACCATGCGCATCATCTCACCCGTGCTTCAATCAATCCCTGATTCGCTTCGACAGGCTTCAAGCGTTCTCGGCGCATCTTCTTGGCAAACTTGGCGCAATATCGACCTCAAAATAATCCGTCGTGCCGTAATCTCAGCGGCCGCAATTTCTGCATCCGTCTCAATCGGCGAATTCGGTGCAAGCAGTTTTCTGGTGCGCCGCGGTGCCGAAACCCTACCGATCACAATTTCTCGCTTGCTTTCGCGCCCCGGCGACTCGCTGCAAACGCAAGCATTTGCTTTGGCAACTCTGCTTGCGGCTTTCAGCATCGCAACAATCTTTGTTGTTGATGCGTTAGCCGATAACTCAAGACAGCAAAACTCTCATGCTTGACATCGACAAACTCTCGGTGATTTACGAATCTTCGCCACTCTTTGCAAACCTTTCTCTCACGATCAAACACCACGAGATTGTCGCGCTCACAGGCCCAAGCGGTTCGGGCAAAACAACGTTGTTGCGCTGTATTGCGG
>DOHD01000172.1:4632-12699 GCA_003535455.1 Acidimicrobium sp. | reverse complement strand
GACGAACTCGTCGGCGATTCAATTATCGCCGTTATTGCCGCCCAGCAGGATGCTTGATTATCTAGTCGACCGCTCGCGAGCAGAGAATCGTCGATACCTATAACAGTTGCCTTGTTCGTATCGAATAGCTGGGCATCGAGATGGGCGATATCCGTTGTTTTGGTCTTTGTCTGAATAGCAACCCAATCAATTAGGTTCGGCGACTTTGAATCGGTCGACCATGTCGGGCTGAGATGCAGCTGTTTGTCGAGTACCAGGCCTCGCTCGTTGACCTCACGATCGAGGTGAATCGCAAGTTGCGAAATTCGAGCAACTGGGTTGGCTGAACAGAATAGCTTTTGTTCTCCATTTTGCAGGACGATGTGACCGGCGATTCCTAGGTCTCGGTCGAGCCAGCTGTTGATAAGTGGAGAACCGTAGATCTCGACTTGCAAAGTGTTGAAACCAAATCTTCGATCTTCAGGATTCGGCTTGAGCTTTAAGCAGGGTGAATCTGTGTGTGCGCCGACTATGCGAAAGCCGGACCTCGCCGTTTGGGTTCCTGTGCGCCATGCGATTAAAGAACCAGAGTTCGCGATGTATCCAGACTTATTTTGATTGATACTTTGTTTTGAAAAATCGACAAAACCTGCGCTATTCAGTTGCTCTGAAATATAAGCCACCAGATGGCGGGGGGTTGGCGAAGCATTGAGTTGTTTCGTGATGCTTGAAATGGATTGATTTGTCATTTCGAGATGCTTTTTAGTGAGATGTCTTGACCAAAAAAACTGCAACTTGTTTGAGTAACTTCGCTCGCGGATGCCGCCTCAAGTTTTGCTACACATATCGAGAGAGCATCTCGTTGCGTAAATGAAAAATATGCGATAGTTCCGAAGATAGCCAAAAGCAAGATTTTCGAGACGAGTGATTTTACGAACTTGAGAACAATCAGAAGACCGACGACGCTAAATGCCATCGCACCCAGACCAAGATTTTTTGCGTTTTCTGAATCCAACGAAAAGATATCCATGCATCTAGTGTGGCAGGTGTATGACCAATCAAACAGTGAATCTTTCGGCAAGTGGACCACCTGAAACCAGGCTTCCCGCATTCGACCCAGAGGCGGTAAAAGCGCTCGACGTCGCGCTCAATTCTGAATTCGAGAGTCGAAGAGCACTCGTCAGCGAAGTTGTTGCTAGATATCCAACCTTCTTAGAAGGATGGGCGACGATCGGCGATTTGAGTAAGAGTGGATTGGACGCCTATATGGCTTATCGGGTCGGATATCACCGCGGTCTTGATATTTTGCGGGCGAACTCTTGGCGCGGTTCGGGGTATGTGAGGTGGAGCGTCGAATCAAATCGAGGGTTTCTTCGGTGTCTTGCGGGTCTTGCAAAAAATGCGCGAGTCATCGGAGAGATTACTGAAGCGGTTAGATGCGAACAATTCTTGATCCAATGTGATCCAAGTGGCGACGCAAATCATTTGTTGCGATGAAGCCAGGCGTCTCGACATCGGTTGCTATTTTTGCTGGTGGTAAAAGTTCAAGATTTGGCACAGCGAAAAGTAGGGCAAAACTAGGTGGCAAAGAATTCGTTGAATTGATAGTCGCAAGTCTTCAATCTGCAGGCTTGTCCGAGATCGTACTAGTGGGCGGTGAACCCATTGACGCAGATCGTTGGGGTGTGAGATTTTTGCACGACGAATTTATTGATGCGGGCCCACTAGGTGCATTGATCACCGCGATGCGGTTTTGTGAAACCAAACATTTAATGATTCTTCCCTGTGACGTGCCAAAGATCGATGCCGCTTCGTGTCAAATACTCAGCGTCTTGCCGGCTGATAAAGATGTGCTTGTTGCGAGGACCAAAACACCACAATGGCTTTGCAGCACCTGGCGTACATCACGATTTGAGGTATTGGAAGAGGCATTCGACGGTGGAGAACGTGCAATTCATAAAGTTGTTCAAAAATTGAGAACAGACTTCGTCGATATGGCGATAGATGCATTCGAAAATTTTAATGAACCACATCAAGTCAAATCGCAACCGTAAAACATTTGCGAAGTAAGATTGGTCAATGCCTATAACTGAGATCTCCATCGCGGCGTTCAAACAAATTTATAATCGCGGCCTGATAATCATTGATGTCCGTGAAGTCAACGAGTACGAAGACGGGCACATCGGAGGTTCGATCAATATCCCCCTGAGCGAATTCGGTGATCGTATTGGTGAAGTCCCGAAAGGGACCGTTTATTTTGTTTGTCGCAGTGGCGGACGAAGTTTGCAAGCCTGCGAAATTTGCGTTGATGAAGGCCTGACCTCGGTTATTAATATCGCAGGTGGCACAATGGGCTGGATAGCGGCCGGCAATGACGTTGTAGTTGGTGGTTTGCCCGAGTGAGTTTTGAATGGGTTGACTCAGAAGAGGCGCTAGAAGACGTAGTGACGAGTGTTTTGTCTGGGTCGCGTTACGCAATCGACACTGAATTTCATCGCGAAAAAACTTATTTTCCGAGGCTTGCGCTTGTGCAAATTCGCTGGCAAGACAGGACCGCGCTTATTGACCCTTTAGCAGTTGATCCTCGAGGACTCGGTCGCCTTTTCAAAAGCAACACCTTGGCTGTCTTTCACGCCGCACAACAAGACATAGAAGTACTTCGACATGCCTCATTAGAGGCGCCGAAAAACATTTTCGACTGCCAAGTTGCTGCGGGCTTCGTCGGATTTTCGACGCCGTCGCTTGCAACTCTTGTGCAAGCAGTCAAAAAGATTTCGCTTTCTAAGGGTAATCGTCTCACTGATTGGCTTCGTCGTCCATTGTCCGAACAACAATGCGCATATGCGGCAGACGATGTAGCCCATCTTTTTGACCTTCATGACGAGTTGACCCGACAGTTATCTGAATTGGGTCGTATTGATTGGGTCACCGATGCATGCGCAGAATTGGCCTTACGACCCACTGGTCCCCAAGATCCGTCGGATGCTTGGCTAAAACTAAAAGAAGCTCGAGCGTTGAAAGGAACTGCGCGAGGTGTCGTTCAAGCGTTGGCCAAATGGCGTGAAGAGCGCGCTATGCGAGGCGACGTGCCGCCGCGACGAGTTATGTCTGACATGGCACTTCTCGGTATCTCACAGAAGATTCCCAAGAGTGTCGAAGAACTTGCCAACACCCGCGGAGTAGACGATCGTCACCTGTCTGCTGATTATTGCCGTGAGATCATGACAGCCGTTCGGGACGGCGCAAAGAATGTCGTTTCTATTCCAACTAGCGATAACGACGACGTTGATAGGTGGGCGAGACCTGCATTGACTTTGATTACCGCATGGGTAGGAGAGTTGGCAAGGAGACACAAAATTGATGCGACACTTCTTGCAACCCGAAACGACATCACCGCCTTCTTACGTAAGGCGCCAAATGCAAGGCTTTGTCAAGGTTGGCGCGCGACTCTTATTGGCGACGACCTGAATCGCATTTTGAATGGGGAGGTCGGCTTAAGTGTTGACCGTGACGGACATCTCAAGTTAATAAGTGCAGATTCACATTGAGATGCACTGATTTGCTAGCTAAATCCACCTCTTTAGAATTCTGGGTTGCTATGCTTTCTGCCAATGTCTATCCACTAGGCGGTGACCAAAACCGGTAATCGCCCCAGAGAAATTTGGAGCCCTACCGTGAAAAAGGGTCGTCATCGTCGATTTGAAGAAGCGCGTCGTCTTAAACAGACTGGTCCGACTGCTGAAGATCTAGGAGTCGCCAGAGAAAGCAAGTCGAAAACGCAAGAAGATGAATACGCGGCCATTGCAGAACGTTATGGGGTGCGGTTTGATGAAAACGGTGATGAGATCGCCGACGATTCTGACGAAGATATTTCCTGACACTGAACTGAGAGCCCCCAATTAATAACATTCGAAATCTCGCATTGGTAGCGCACGTTGACCATGGTAAAACGACATTGTTGGACGCTCTTTTAAAGAGCGGGGGCACTTTTGCCGCCCATCAAGCGGTCGTTGATCGGGTTATGGATTCGAACGATCAAGAACGTGAACGCGGCATCACAATTTTGGCGAAGGCAGCCGAAATTGAATGGCGAGGCACAAAAATCAATCTTGTCGACACGCCGGGTCACGCCGACTTCGGCGGAGAAGTTGAGCGCGCACTCGCCCTCGTCGATGGCATATTGCTCTTGGTTGATGCGGCAGAGGGCCCGCTTCCGCAAACTCGATATGTGTTATCAAAGGCGCTGGCCCGCGACTTGCCAGTAGTTGTCGTCTTGAACAAGGTAGATCGCGCTGATGCGAGGCCAGAAGAAGTTCTCCACGAAGTTGAGCAGTTGTTCCTCGATCTTGCCCACCACGACCATCATTTGAGCTTTCCGGTTATTTCTGCGGTCGCCCGCGACGGTAGATCGATGAAGGGCATCGGTATGCCCGCCGAGAATGCTGATCTGGTGCCTTTGCTTGATGCGGTTCTTGACACGATTCCGCCGCCAACCGCTGACGCTGGTGCTCCATTGCAAGCATTGGTCGCCAACCTTGACGCGTCTGACTATCTGGGTCGTCTTGCAATCGGACGGGTTGAATCGGGCGTCATGAAAAAAGGAGACATGATATGTGTTTGGCAACATCCAACGCCAGAAAACCCAGCGCCATTTATTAAACGAAAGATTTCTACACTTTTTGCGTTTCGTGGAATCGGTCGTGAAGAAGTAGGTCAAGTAAGCGCAGGTGACCTGTTTATTTTGGCTGGGATAGACGAGGTCGAAGTTGGCGACACTATCGCCGCTCTCGAAAATGCGCCGGCATTGCCGCGACTTGAAGTTGACGAACCAGTGTTGCGAATGAGTTTTGGTGTCAACACGTCACCGTTTGCTGGTCGCGAGGGCACTTTTCTTACGAGCCGTCACTTAAGTGAGCGCTTGTTTAAAGAGGTGCTGGGCAATGTTTCGATTCGCGTGAATACGACTGATAGTCCCGATGTAATAGATGTTGCTGGTCGAGGCGAATTGCAACTTGCCGTATTGATCGAAAACATGCGACGCGAAGGATATGAACTTCAGGTCAGTCGACCAGAGGTAATTACCAAAGAGATCGATGGCAAAAAGCATGAGCCGCTCGAAGCCGGCACCATCGACGTTCCTGACGAATATGTCGGAGCCGTTACCCAGGCACTCGCACCGAGAAAAGGTCGAGTCGTAAATCTTGAACAAGGCGACAGTGGACGCACGATTGTTAGTTTTCAGGCGCCTTCGCGTGGTCTAATTGGTTTCAGATCGCTTTTGCTCACGGTTACCCGTGGTACTGCGTTGTTGCACCAAAGTTTGAGTGGCTACATGCCTTGGGCGGGAGAATTGCCCCATCGCATTGGTGGAGCAATGGTCTCTGATCGAAAAGGATCCACCACCGCATACGCGTTGGATAATCTGCAGCTTCGTGGAACGTTGTTCGTTGCGCCAGGCGTCGAGGTTTATGAAGGCATGGTAGTCGGAGAAAATTCGCGCGAGGACGAAATGGTTGTCAACGCGGTTAGAGCCAAAGAGTTGACAAATATACGTACCCATAGCCATGATGATGGTCCAAAATTAGCAACCCCGATTACCCATACGCTTGAGTCTGGTATTCAATGGATTGGTGAGGATGAGCTCGTCGAGGTCACTCCTTCAAATATTCGAATTCGAAAGCGTTATCTAAGTATGGAAGATCGACGCAAATCCAACAAGACTTCGAAAAACTAAGATTTTTTTTGTCGTCGCACCTGAGGGTGTGGCAAGAAAGTTGTTCGAGGCTTCTGCAGTTGCTTGACGATTATCTCGTAAATTTCATCGCCGCATAGTTCGATTAGTTCATCTTTAAGATATTTATACACGGGCCGAGAACCCACAAAAGCCGAAGAGTCGTCGGTGCACCACCAATGAAAATCGTGGCCACCTCCACCCCAATCACGGCGTTTCCATTCGCGAACTATCGAGAGAATATGGTCTTCGTCTTCGTCGTGTTGCTCTAATCGAAGAGGAACCTGCCAGCAAACATCGGGTTTCCAATCCATTGGGCGCTCTTTTGCTGCTGAGGCGGCCAAGTGAAAGGCGCAACCCATGCCACCCTCAAAATCGGGGCGATTATGAAAGATGCACGCGCCTTTGTATGTCGTTGTGACGTCACTTCCGTCCTTTTCTTTGGCTAGCCACTTGTTGTTTTGACCACGTTTGAAATTCTGCCAATACTCAGGCGTAAGTCGTTTTACGAATTTTTTTACAGATGCAAGATCTTCTTTGTCGATGAAGTGCGCCCCGTGGCTACAGCAGCCCTGATGAAGCTCAGGTGCCGGATCGTCAAGAACCCCCTGACAACCGTTGCCGTATATGCATGTCCAATTTGAGCGAAGAAATGTGGCGTCAATCAACCAAGTTTGCTCAAGGTCGGGATCGGCGAAACTAATCCATTCGTGAAGTTCTTCGGGCTGTGACATCTCGGAGCAGGCTAATGGCATACTTGATGGGCTATGCAGATGTTCGAAGAAAATTCAGATCAAATTGTTGACCAACTAAAACTAATTTCAGAGCAACTAGGCGACAAGGCGCTCTTGGTTCTTAAACAGGCTCATGCGGCCGGCGAGTCGAAGCGTCCCGACGCCGAGCGCACGTTGACGCAAGCTAGACGAGCGGTCGAAAAAGCTATCAGTCTTTTGACTCGAAGTTAACTTCGATTTCTCATTATGAACATTCGTTGATTGCGTCAATTAGTTGACGCAATCTTCCAAAGTCACGGCGTGCAAATTGAAATATGAGTCTTGGTTTATCTATGTTGTCGCCATCATCTATCTCGACCTTGGTGGTCTTTGCTCGTTCGATTCGTGAATCGACACATATGTCGGCAAACTCGTTATTCAGTTTTTGCAGATCATGATCACATATTTCGCTATTCATCCGCAGAACCAAACGCTTGCCTACAAATCGCATTGAATGATAGTTCTTGTAGAAACTGGTGATTTCTGTGACTGCGTCTTCGACGCTCGAACAAATTCTGTATAGAGCTAGATCTTGTGGCGAAACAAGTTTTCGCGGAAGAAGAGTCGTTTTGATAAACGAGTCAAGATCTCCCCAGAATGGATCGTTTGGTAGGTCAAGCACGACTATTGGGGCTGGGCTACTCTTGCCGGTTTGTGACAACGTAAGCAACTCGAACATTTCGTCAAGCGTGCCAAAGCCGCCTGGCACACAAATGAACGCTTGCGACTCTTTGACGAGCATTAGTTTGCGTGTAAAGAAGTATCGCATCGCCACATACTTTTCGTCGCCGGCAATGATTGAATTCGCCGACGTTTCAAATGGAAGGCGAATGCTTACACCGATTGACATCTCGCGGCCTGCACCCGACATTCCAGCCTCCATGATTCCAGGGCCGGCACCAGTGACAACCATCCATCCGTTTTGCGCAAGTCTCGCTGCAACTGCTTCTGTTTGCTTATAAACAGGATCATCTTTTGTGGTTCGTGCAGAGCCGAATATTGTCACTTTCTTGCGAGTAGAAAACGGTGCGAACATCGCAAAGGCTTCACGCATTTCAGATATTGCCGCACTGGCGATCTTTAAATTGAGCGTTCCAGTTGAATCAGAGCCTAGTTTGATCGATTCTCGAACCAGCTCAGCGACCAACCGTTTGTCTGCATCTATTTTTGCCGTTGATAAAAGTTCTTCGACAAGTTGATCAATATTCGCGTGCACTAAAAATTATCCGATACTTTATTTGTGAGCACACCGATTAATTCATCGAAACTTGCCCGGAACGATGAGACACCATCACGCTCAAGTTTGGTCGCGACAGCAGCGACGTCGATACCAAAATTTGAGAGTAGGTGCCATTGATCATGGGCGCGGTCAAGACCCGACTCGATTGTCGACTTAAGGTTGCCGTGATCTATAAACGCCTCGACGGTCGAATCAGGCAAAGTATTGACTGTATTTTCACCGATCAGACTGTCGACATAAACGGTGTCGGAGTAGGAAGGATTCTTGGTTGATGTTGACGCCCAGAGCGGACGTTGAACTTTTGCACCCAAACGTTCAAGGCGATGCCAGCGTTGGCCAGAAAA
>DOHD01000172.1:0-4608 GCA_003535455.1 Acidimicrobium sp. | reverse complement strand
TCGACCAGATTCGACCAAAAGTTTGTCGATTTCAGTGTCGACTCGCGATATAAAAAAACTTGCAACACTTGAAACCGAACTAATTTTGTTCGGCTGAGTATTTGCGAGTTGTTCCAAGCCGTCGATATAGGCATTCATGACCTGTTGGTAGCGGTCGAGACTAAAGATAAGTGTCACATTCACGCTTCGAGCCTCGGCGATCATCGTCGCGATAGCAGGAATGCACTCGAGTGTTGCTGGAATCTTGATCATGACATTCGGCCTAGAAATAGTTTGATGCAAATCTCGTGCGCTCGCCAGTGTGCTCGCGCAATCATGGGCAAGATTGGGGTCGACCTCGACACTCACGAAGCCGTCAAGACCATCCGAAGATTCGTAGAGCGGTTGAAACACATCGAGCGCACCGTGAATATCGCGTAGTACCAATTGCCAATATATTTCAATCGCAGAAAGTTTTTGCTTCTTCAATGTCAAAAATTGCTCTGAATAATCATCAGAACCTTGAATCGCTTTTTGAAATATTGTCGGATTCGAGGTCAGACCACGAATGCCAGAATCACGAGTCGCAGCCAAGAGACCAGATGTGATGTAACTGCGTTTTAGATTGTCCAACCACGGACTTTGCCCGAATTCGTCAAAGAGGGCATTTAGTCGATCTGACATCTATATCGACTTGACTTTGTTGACAATCGCTTCGACGCTGATACCAAGTTCTTTTAGGGCAACCGCACCAGGGGCACTCGCTCCGAACCTATCTATTCCGATCGTATAGTCGGCATACTTGTGCCAGCCATAAGTAACACCTGCTTCGACAGACACGACAGGAACCCCGATCGGAAATATTTGGTGATCTGACGACTTGTCGCTGCGCTCATAACGATCCCAACTAGGCATAGAAACCACTTGTGCCTTTATGCCGCTGGTTGCAAGTTGAAGTGCGGCTTGTGTGCAGAGACCAACTTCGCTCCCAGTACTCAACAAAACCACGTCAGGTGAATTGATAATTTCTCCGACGACGCCGACACCGTTTTGGACGGCAGAACCGTCGGTAACGCTCAAAACATTTTGCCGTGACAAAATAATTGCAGTTGGACCATCGTGGTCGACTGCGGCACACCAAGCGGCCACGGTTTCATTTGGGTCAGCAGGTCTGATCACTTGTAAGTCGGGGATAGCGCGAAGCGATGCAAGTTGCTCTATGGGTTGGTGCGTTGGACCGTCTTCGCCTACACCTACCGAGTCATGTGAAAATATAAAGACACATTTGGCTTTTGATATTGCAGCGAGTCGAATAGCTGGTCGCATGTAGTCGGCAAAAACAAAGAAAGTCCCACACACCGGTAAAACTCCGCCATGCAACGCCATGCCAACGACGGCCGCACCCATTGCATGTTCGCGAATACCGAAATATATTTGTCTGCCATCGGGGGCACTCGCACTCTGGGCAATTTGTCCAGACAGTTTGGTGCCTGTGTTGCCGGTGAGGTCGGCCGAACCAGCAAGCAGACCTGGTAGGGCCGGTAATGAAGCGTCGAAAACTTTTTGGATTATTTGACGTGTGGCGAAATTCGCCGTTGAGTCATATTCGGGTAACAGCGATCGAAAGGATATTGATTTAGGTGTCTGCCAAGCAGCATCCCACAAATGACGATCAGGTAGCTCACTTAGATCAGATTCGTAATCGGCGACCAAGGCGTGAGCCCGCGCCTTGGCGTGCTCACGACATTTTGTCACCAATTCGTCAGGAGCCCAAAAAGACTCATCAGGAATGCCCATTACTTTTTTCGTTGCAGAGATGTGACTCGCAGTGAACGGGTTGCCGTGCGCTTCATGCGAATCTGTCAAATCTGGCGATGGGGTTCCGATATGGGTTTTCAAAACACACAAAGTTGGCGCGCCCCGGTTGTTGCGAGCGACGACAAGTTCGTTTTCGAGTGCGTCGAGATCATCAGCGATATCGCCAAGTCGCATTACGTTCCATCCATAAGAAGAAAAACGTTTTGCAACATCGTCTGAACAACTCAACGATGTAGATCCATCGATAGTGATTGAATTGTCGTCAAAAATACAGATCAATCGATCTAGTTTCAGATGTCCGGCGAGAGATGCGGCTTCATGACTTACTCCCTCCATGAAGCATCCGTCGCCAGCGAGGACAAATGTATTGTGGTCGCAGGCTGAGGCGCCAAATCGGGCACGCAAATTTCGTTCGGCGATCGCCATTCCGACGGCGTTTGCAAAACCTTGCCCAAGCGGGCCCGTTGTTACTTCTACGCCGCGTGTGTGACCAACTTCAGGATGGCCAGGTGTTACAGACCCAAACTGGCGAAATTTACGTAGATCATCCAATTCGATGCCGTAACCATTCAAAAATAGCAACGCGTATTGCAAAATAGACGCGTGTCCATTGCTGAGAATAAATCGGTCTCGATTCTTCCAATTTGGATTCGAAGGATCGTGTCGCAAAATTCGACTGTAGATGACATGTCCAAGGGGGGCGAGGGCCATCGCAGTGCCCTGATGACCACTCTTGGCAATGAACGGTGCGTCCATCGCAATACCCCTAATAACGTTGACCGCGTCGCGATCTTGTTGGGCTGAAAGACGATTGTTCACTGCGACAAAACTAGTTGCTCGCCAAGACTTAAGTCTGATTCGGGACTTCTACAACCGGGGGCAAAATGGTCAATGGTACGAGATGCCACTGATCCGACCCAATTCGACAATGCGCGAAAATTTGGCCGTAACTCTTTATCAGAAGTTCGCCCCGGACGAGTCGGTAGGTGAATCTTCCTGGTTCGACTGCAAATGGGCTGACATTTCTTGCCATTTGTTCGTCGTCGACCGATGGTCCTGACCTGAAGACGACCTCGAGAACTGAATTGCCGCTGACATTTGGTGGGCAATAGATCAATACCACAAGATGCGGATCAATAGTGACTGGCACTGGCGATGGTGCTGCGAGTGAAAAAAACGCACCGGTGAGGTCGATGCGTGTGCTTGGACCAGCCACTTGTCGCAAAGCAAAATTCTCGACAAAAAGTGCTGAAATGATCTGCATCAAATAATCAATCCGACCGAATTTCTCACAAATCGCATCAGAACTAAACACTACTGTTGAGTCGTGTCAAAAATTGGGCAAAAAACTCTTTCTGAAGTGAAGTCTAAAAAGTTGCTAGCAAAATACGGAATAGATTTTGCCGACGAGATAGAGGTTTTCACGATTTCAGAGTCTGTAGTTGCGGCAGAGAAGATCGGTTATCCCGTGGTTGTCAAAGTTTGCGGCGATTTAATCAGCCACAAGTCAGAGCGCGGTCTGGTTCGTCTCAAATTGAGTAATGCAGCCGACGTCGAACAAGCCGCAAGCGACCTAAGTGCAGCGTGCCTTGCGTCAGATGGCGAAACGTCACTTTTGATTTCAAAAATGGAGTCAGGTCGTCGCGAGCTAATCATTGGTTTAATTCGCGACGAGCAATTTGGTTCTTTCGTCATGCTCGGATTAGGTGGTGTGTTCGCCGAAGTGTTGAGCGACACAGTCTTTGCGATGACACCGTTGGGTCTTGATGGGGCATTGACGTTGATCGATCGATTGAATAATCAAGATGCACTGGGGGACTTTCGCGGTGAAAAGGCGATTAACAGATTGCAACTTGCAGAGATGCTGGTGTCACTATCAAATATCGAACGGCAAGAAACAGAGATTCAGTCAATCGATATCAATCCAGTTCTTGCCCGTGCAGATGGTTCGCTTGTAGCAGTTGATGCTCTTATTGAGCTCAGGGATAACCCGACTGCTGCCAAAGATGAGGGCAAACTGTCGTCGCGATCGATATCTGATGAACACTTCGCCGCGCTGTTTTCACCTCGAGGAGTAGTGGTTGTAGGCGCGTCGACGCATCCCGGAAAATTTGGATTTGTGACTCTACACAACATCTTGACCAACGGCTACCTGGGAAGAGTCTTTGCAACTCATTTAGAGGGCGCCAAGGTGTTGGACATTGAATGCCTTAAGTCTGTCGAAGAACTACCTGTAGACACCGTTGATCTTGCGATTATTTGCACGCCTGCATCAACAAATGTCGATATTTTACGAGCTTGCGCGAGTAAGAAAATAAAGGCTGTGTATTTAACTTCGGCAGGCTACGCCGATTCAGGTTCAGACGGTTTGCAAGCCCAAATTGAACTTAGCGATTTGGCGAACTCACTCGGCATCTTGCTGATCGGCCCAAATGGTCAAGGATTTGTCAGCACGCCTCAACGGCTTTGTGCGCAAATCGTTGGTCCGTATCCTCCCTCCGGCGTGATTTCGCTGGTAAGTCAAAGTGGAAATTTTGTCTCTACGTTCATGAACTATTCGAGGCAAACCGGCGTCGGCATTGCTCGTGCGGTGTCTGCAGGTAACGCTGCGCAGATTGGTTTGCCAGAGTTTTTTGACTACTTTGCAAAAGATCCGGCAACGAAAGTCTCTCTTGCATATCTTGAGGGCATAGGTAATGGTAAGCAGTTGGCCGAGTCAATGCGTCAGCTCTCCAAAGTAAAGCCACTCGTCCTCGTTAAGGGTGGCGTAACAATCGGTGGCGCGCGGGCGGCAGCGAGCCACACGGGTGC
>DOHD01000164.1:3312-4541 GCA_003535455.1 Acidimicrobium sp. | reverse complement strand
CGGGCATCATCACGGGTGATCTTGAGGCGATATCGCGAGACCAGTTACGCACCTGGTGGGGGCCACAAGTAGACGGCTGGAGTCACATCAAGACATATCGCATCACTCACGCGGGGCCAGAACAATTGCCGCCGTTTAATCCGAAACAAAAAGTTTCACTAGGTAACGGCCTATTTGTTTGTGGCGATCATCGCGACACGGGGTCGATTCAGGGCGCGCTTTATTCGGGTCGACGCTGTGGCCAAGCCGTTGCTGCATCACTCGCCTAACATCAAACACATGACAACGCCAAGTTCGAGCACGCACGACAAGAAAAATCAAATAGTTTCAGCAAGCAAGTTTGTGCCCGCTAGCGCCGAGCAGATTTTTGAGCTACTGGCTAACCCGGCAATGCACGCTGTGATTGATGGTTCAGGTTCTGTGCTCGCACCGAAGTCGTCGGCACCACAACGACTTTCGTTGAATGCAACTTTTGGAATGAGCATGAAAAAAGGTGCGCCATACAAAATCACAAATACTGTTGTCGAGTTTGTCGAGGCAAAGCAGATTGCGTGGCGGCATTTTGGTGGACATGTTTGGCGTTACATTCTCGAGCCGACCACTGGTGGCACGAATGTGATCGAACAATTTTCATACGGCTCGAGCAAGTTTCCGCTTGGGTTGAAAATTGCCGGCTATGTGCGCAACAACGAAAGAGACATGCGCAAGACCCTTGACAACTTGGCTGACTATTTCGCCAACAAAAAATAGGCTGGGTGCGTGAAACTGCCTCAAGGTTTTGGCGCCTACGTAGCCAACATCGGCATTAAAGATACGACCCAAGACTTGACTCTTGTCGTCGCCGAAGGTGCGTGTGTTGCGGCAGGGGTGTTTACGCAAAGCCGTTTTGCTGGACCAAGTGTTGTTGTAAGCCGAGAGAATATCGCTGACAATTCTGCTCGCGCCGTTGTCGTGATTTCAAAAAATGCCAATGTTGCAACTGGAAGCGAGGGCATGAGCAACGCTCGCGAGATCGTCGAAACCGTAGCGGCGAAGATTGGCTGCGGGGTAAACGATGTGTTGATTGCCTCTACTGGTGTTATCGGCCGTCAGTATCCGATGACAAATGTGCGTCGCGGTTTGGCGGCGATGCCAGACAAATTTGAAAACACTTCTGTCGAAGATGTTGCCCGTGGCATCATGACGACTGACACTAGACACAAAACGGCTGAAGCAAATATTGCTGGCTC
>DOHD01000164.1:2657-3261 GCA_003535455.1 Acidimicrobium sp. | reverse complement strand
GATCAGATTTTTCGGCGCGTAATCGACAAAACTTTTAACTGTGTTTCTGTCGACACAGATACTTCGACTAGCGACACGGCAATTATCTTGGCGAGCGGCAAGGCCGGCTCGGTCGATCTTGGGTCGTTTGAGGCTGCGCTTTACGAAGTTGCACTTTCATTGACAAAGCAAGTTGCGCGCGATGGCGAAGGTGCCGAAAAACTGATTGAAGTTTGTGTCGACGGCGCGCGCGATACGCGTCAAGCAAAACTTGTGGCTAAGTCGATAGTCAATTCGCCTCTAGTCAAGACCGCCGTTCATGGCGCAGACCCGAACTGGGGTCGGGTTGCAATGGCTGTTGGCAAATGCAGCGACGAACGTGACATCGACGAATCGCGAGTCGTGATCAGATTTGGCACCCAAGAGGTCTACCCCACTTTTATTGACGCTTCTGGGCTCGACGCACTGAGCGAATATATGCGCAGCGACACCGTGCGAATTCATGTCACACTCAAAACGGGCAACGCCGATTGCACCGTGTGGGGTTGCGATCTAACCGACGGCTACGTTCGCATCAACGCCGACTACACGACGTAAATTTTTAGCAGAATTGGTTGATCCAATT
>DOHD01000164.1:0-2580 GCA_003535455.1 Acidimicrobium sp. | reverse complement strand
GGCTGTTGATATCCGCGAATCGTGAACAAGATGCCGCCAGTTTTTGGCAGGCGACACAAAGTTTGACGCTCCATACGAATCCATAACTCGTCTGGGGTTTTAACCAACGGCGCAGACGGGATTTGCGGTTGAAACAGCGCTGGGTGATCTTGAATAATCCAGTTTGATCGCCACACAGGTTTTTCGACTGTCAGGCGTTCAAAATATGTATCAACAGCGGCGCCAACATGGTCGGCATACTTGGCCACAGGTTCGTGAATTGCGAGCATGTTGTGCCCCATTTTTTCTGCCAACATCCATCGACTCGGGCAACACACGACCGCCGCGTTAAGCAATAACTGCGTACTTCCATCTTTTGATTCGACCAGTTGCAAAACGGCAAGATCATCAGCAACGAGCAAACTCGCCTCGACCAAAGCATCAATGCCAAACGTCGCCAACTCGACACCCGCCCACTGGCTGACAAGTTGTGCCGCTTCTTGAGCAACTTCATCGCCGCCAGGCTGCAAACCCACGACTTCGTCTCGCCGTGTCGACAAAAGTTTTTTCTTTAAGTTGATCGTTAGTTCAGTTTCTGCATCGCTTGGCAGCCAATTGGTTACATCAACTGGAAATGTTCCGAGCCGATGACGAAAATTTTCGCCGACCACTTGCGGCAAGATCTGCTCGGGTATCGGCATTGCCGAAAACGACTCAGCCTCAACGGGCGGCGATTCGTCAAAAGGCGTGAATGGATGTCGATGCAGAACGTGGTTACTAGCCACGCGATTTATTGATTCGTCACTTCGGCGGCATGCGTATGCCGCCGTCGACACGAATCGACTCGGCATTCATATAACTATTCGTGATGCATTCGACAACCATCGAGGCGAGTTCTTCTGGTGCACCGAGCCGATGCGGAAACAAAACACCCTTTTCGAGATTCGCCTTGAAATTTTCGCTCGCCTCACCTTGCCCATATATAGGAGTGTCGATCAAACCAGGGGCGACCGTATTAACGCGGATACCAATTGCCGAAAGATCTCGAGCGATCGGCAACGTCATGCCGACGACACCGCCCTTTGAAGCCGAATACGAAGCCTGACCAATTTGACCGTCGTAAGCAGCAACAGACGCGATGTTGACGATCGCACCACGCTCGCCGTGTGCGAGTGGCTCAGTTATGCTCATGGCAGTGCCGACAATTCGAATGCAGTCGAACGAACCAACCAAGTTGATCGCGATAACTTTTTTGAAAGCGTCAAGATTCGCCGCCGACTCGTAACTGCCATCTTTGCCAACCGTGCGTTGCGCCCATCCGATGCCAGCCGAGTTGACGAGAACACGAACCGGGCCCATCGACTTTGCCATCTCGGTCGCGTTGATGATGTCTTGCGTGTTTGTCACATCGACTTTGCAATATGCGCCGCCGATTTCTTTGGCGAGTGCCGTGCCTTTTTCTTCTTGCACATCGGCAACGACAACTTTCGCGCCTCGACCAGCCAACATTCGTGCAACTGCCGCACCGATGCCTGATGCTCCACCTGTAACTATCGCGCTTACGCCTTTAATGTCCATGCATGCAGACTACGCAACTTGTGCGAGCGCGAGCAACTTGAATGCGTGCGTCAAACAGCGCCGAGCGACGCGGCAACTGCGAGTTGATCGACGAGTTCGTTCATCGGGTCGCCATTGTGTGCCTTGACCCAAGTGAACGAAATGTCGTTGCGACTGTTCACGAGCTCGATGAGAGGCTCCCATAGATCGCGATTGGCGACAGGTTGACGCTGCGAGTTTTTCCAACCGCGTCGTTGCCAACCCATCCACCACTTGTCGCGAAAACAATGCACGACATATGTACTGTCGCTGACAATCTCAATTGGTTCTCGAAAATCAGAGTATGTGCGCAAAGCGTTGATTACTGCGAGCAACTCCATCCGTTGATTCGTAGTTTTTGGTTCGCTGCCAAAACCTTGCGGCTCGCCCGTCGGTGAAACCGCCCACGCCCACCCACCGGGGCCAGGGTTGCCAGAGCAGGCACCATCGGTGTAGATAACAATTGACATATATTCAATACTTACGCAAACGCACGGTGAATAGTGACATACATCTATGCGATGTCTAAAAAATCTGCGAGAATAGACACGTGCTGTTTGACGGATCAATTCATCAACTGCCAGATACCGACCCGGGCGAAACCGAAGAGTGGCTCGACTCGCTTGATGCGGTCGTCGAAGTGCAAGGCAAGACACGTGCGCGATATTTGCTGTCACGACTTTTAGAGCGTGCGCGTTCTAGCCAAGTAAGTTTTCCGGCGACGGTTTCGACGCCTTACATCAACAGCATTTCGTCTGAATACGAACCGTGGTTTCCTGGTGACGAACATCTCGAGCGAAGAATTCGCGCCTACATTCGCTGGAACGCCGCCGTCATGGTCGTGCGTGCAAACACAAAAGCCGAAGGAATCGGCGGTCACTTGTCGACGTTCGCTTCTTCGGCAAGTTTGTATGAAATCGGTTTTAATCATTTTTTCAAAGGCAAAGACAGCGGCACGCCAGGCGACCATGTTTATTTTCAGGGACACGCGGCGCCAGGTGTTTA
>DOHD01000136.1:8358-8541 GCA_003535455.1 Acidimicrobium sp. | reverse complement strand
TTGTTCTTATCAAACTGAATCTCTTCTCTAAAATTTGCAAACTTCGTTCAATAATTCCTATTTCATAAAATTCTTCGAAATCTAAACCGACAGTCGAGAATCTAACTTTTAGAAACTCAAAAAATTCTTTTTCCGACGGCAAAAATTCAGAGTTCACTAACATACTCGTAAGCCTAATTTAAA
>DOHD01000136.1:5510-8352 GCA_003535455.1 Acidimicrobium sp. | reverse complement strand
GATTAACTAGTTACTTTGCGCAGGCGCAGATAAAAAAGGCGCTCGTCTATCTTGCGCAAGCGCGTTTGATTGCATCGGCAAGTTGCGCGATCGCCAAATAGCCGTCGTCGAGAAACCTGCCAAAGTTCAGGAACGCATGAATTTGCCCGTGAAAACGCACACAACTTGTCGGCACCCCGAGCGAAGTTAATTTTTGCGCATACTGCTCGCCCTCGTCGCAGAGCGGGTCATATTCGGCGGTGATCACCAAGGTCGGCGGCATCTTGGCCAAAATCTCGTCGCTCGCCAGCAGCGGCGAAACCAACGGATCATCAACACTGCCTTTACCGCCAGACAAATAGTGTCCATAAAACCAAGCCATTGCCGCCGCCGTCAACAAAAAGCCTTCACCATTTTTGCGATAACTCTCGGTCACACAACGTGCATCGGTCGCAGGGTAAACCAGCAATTGCATTTTGAACTCAACACCAGAATGCTGTGCCACGAGAGTCGACAAATTTCCGCCCGCTGAGTCGCCACACACGACCATGCGACTCGCATCGCAACCAAACGAAGCAGCATTTTCTCGCGCCCATTTCACGGCCGTTAAGCAATCTTCGAGTGGCGTCGGAAAAGGAAACTCCGGCGCCATGCGATAGTCAATGCTCAAAACAGCCTGACCAGACTGCGCGGCAAGTCGACGACAAACATCGTCGTGCCCGTCTAGCGTGCCGATCACCCAACCGCCACCGTGAATAAAAATGCACAAGCCAAGATTTTTTTCGGCTGACGGCAAATAAAGGCGCGCCGGCACACCACCTGCATCGATATCTCGTGACGAAAAAATTGGGTAGTCACTGGCAATGTAATAACGTAAACCCATTTCGCGCGCCTCGACTGGCGTCATCTGCTCAAGCGGTGGCTCAGGTCGTGAATTTAAAATCTCGAGAAACACTTTTGTCTGCAGATGCAAAGTCATGCTGAGAGCAGATTATCTATAACCCGCACCTCACCAACAATTTTGCCGTGCCCGAAAATCGGCGAGGCAAAAGCACGCTCGTCGACACCAGAAATGTCAACACCCAAAGCCAGAAGTGCGGCGCGCATCAGTGGCGGTCGTGCGCGGTTTGCGCCGTCGGCGATCTTCAAAGCGATCGCCCGCCCGTCAGGCAGCGCCGCCGCATAAACACCTTCGGCACCATCTTTGGCCACGAGACCGTCAATGCCTGCCATCAACAACGACACATCTCGCGTTGGTCCACCAACCATTTGTGGATACTGACGCATCGCATCAGCCACCACCCGCGCAGGCGACCCGGCCTTCGCCATCGCAACCGCACGAAACCCGCGCGCCAATCCGGCAAGCGTCATCGCATGTGCCGGCGCACCGCAACCATCGACGACGATGTTGGCAACTTCTTCGCCAATCATCTCGGGCATCATCGCCGTGATCAACTTCTGCAATTCGTGATCGCGATTTAAATATCTTTCGTCAGTTGCCCAACCGCATGCGACGCAAGTTGCCAACATTCCCGAATGTTTGCCTGAGCAATTCATTTGCAGCGAAGTCGCCACCCCACCACCGCGCACGACTTCACGGGCGGCATCATCGTCGAGCGGCAAATCTTTGGTGTTTCGCAACGCGGTTTCATCAAGCCCAGCACCAGCCAAAATTTCGCGCGCAGCCTGCAAATGCTCGGGTCGACCATCGTGGCTCGCACAAACTAGTGCCAACAAATTCGGCGGCAACTTCAAGCCCGCCGCCACCATCGCGGTTGCCAAAAATGGTTTCGTTGATGACCGCGGAAACACAATCGCTCGCGGCGAACCCGCACTAAAGGCAATCGACCCATCGCGTTCAAGACAGACGACTGCACCGTGATGCCACGACTCTTGTGCTCCGTTGCGCAATGTCACTGCGACTGGTTTGGTGTCAGACGCAAGCATGAGCAATATCTACTGAGTCACACCATTTTGTCGGCGACGATTCTTCAACCGCGAAACAACAAACCGAATCAACAAAACAAAGATCGCTGCGATCACCAACCAC
This sequence comes from Acidimicrobium sp., assembly GCA_003535455.1. Lineage (GTDB taxonomy): Bacteria > Actinomycetota > Acidimicrobiia > Acidimicrobiales > Ilumatobacteraceae > BACL27. The sequence continues at coordinate 6,323 of DOHD01000136.1, read as the reverse complement.
TGAAATACGCCGACGTATTCACCGACACGCTCCCACTGGTCGCCCAAAATGGCGCCAGCACCGATCAACGCGATGTTCCAAACGGCGCTGCCAATCGCAGTCAGCACGACAAAACTTGTCAACTTCATGCGACGAAAGCCGGCGGGTATTGAAACAATCGATCGAATCAAAGGCACGCATCGACCGACGAGCACAGCTACCGTCGAACGCCTGTCAAACCAAGCTTCTGCCCGCACAAGATCGGCGCTCTTGACGCCGAACCATTTGCCGAATCGTGCAACAAAACCACGCAAACGCTCAGGGCCGATTGCCGCCGAAATGAAATAGAGAATCAACGCACCGACGACCGAGCCAATAGTTGCCGCGATCATCATGCCGATAACAGTCGTGTCGTTTTGCGCCGCGCCAACCGCAACGCCAGCAACCTCATTCACAGCGCTAGCGCCTTGTTGTGCGACAAAGCCCGCAAATGGCAACACAATTTCAGATGGAATCGGCGGAAACACATTTTCGATCACAACCAAAAGGGCGACACCGAAATAACCGAACTGATTGATGACGTCTTGCACCCAATTCGCCAAGTCACCCAACATTTTTGCCCCCAGTTTTTAGATTTAACGCGACTCAGCCGCGACTTAGTGCCTTGCGATTCTTCGACTTCGACTTTCTAAAGTCAGAGTTCATCATCGCAATCACGTCGAGCGAAATCTCTTTCGGGCACGCCGCCGAACATTCGCCGTGGTTCGTGCACGAACCAAATTGGTCATCCATCGCGTGCACCATCGCTTCGGCCCGCTTGTATCGCTCGCTTTG
>DOHD01000136.1:4253-5472 GCA_003535455.1 Acidimicrobium sp. | reverse complement strand
ACGCACGCGCCACAACCAATGCACGCCGCAGAATCCATCGCGGCATCAGCAACCGGCTTGGGCACGAGAATCAAGTTCGCATCTGGCGCACCACCGGTCGGCGCAGTGATGAACCCACCGGCCTCAACGATGCGATCAAACGACGCACGATCAACCATCAAGTCTTTGATTATCGGAAACGCAGCCGCACGCCACGGTTCGATGACGATTTCGTCGCCACTCTTGAACGTGCGCATATGCAACTGGCACGTCGTTGTCGCCCGTTGCGGACCATGCGCGCGCCCGTTGATCATCAATGAACACGTGCCACAAATTCCTTCGCGGCAATCGTGATCAAAAACAATTGCCTCTTTGCCTTCGCTGATCAAGCGCTCGTTCAATTGATCGAGCATCTCGAGAAACGATGCTTCGTCACTGACTTTGTCGACCGTAAACGACTCGAAGTGACCTTCGGTCTCGGGGCCGGCCTGACGCCAAACCTTTAATTTGAGGTTCGTCAGTTGGTTCACTTGTAACTCCGCGTTGCCAGGTGGGCAGTTTCGTAGACCAGCGGCTCTTTGTTTAGTTCGGCCGCCATCGGGTCACCTGTCCATTTATATGCAGACACATGGCAATATTCTGCGTCGTTGCGCAAAGCTTCGCCGTCGTCGGTTTGATATTCACTGCGAAAGTGCGCACCGCAACTCTCTTGACGATCGAGAGCGTCACGACACATCAACATGCCCAACTGAAAGAAGTCGTCGACACGTCCGGCTTTTTCGAGAGTCTGATTGACGCTCTCGCCCGTGCCAGTGACACGCAAATCTTTTTTAAACTCACCGTAAAGTGCTGGCAACTCAGAAAGTGCTTTCTCGAGACCCTGTTGCGTGCGCTCCATGCCGCAATAATCCCAAATAATTTTGCCCAACTCGCGATGAAACCAATCTGGCGAACGGGTGCCCTTGACGTTCAGATAAGAGTTGAATCTTTCGCGTGCCTCAGTTTCGGCCTGCACAAACGCCGGGTGATCGGTTGTCGGCACAGGCTTGTTGAGCAGCGGCGCAAGACCGTTGCTGATCGTGTATGGCAAAACAAAATAGCCGTCGGCCAAACCTTGCATCAGCGCGCTCGCACCAAGACGGTTCGCGCCGTGATCAGAAAAATTTGCTTCACCCGCCGCATAAAGACCTGGCACCGTCGTGCCAAGTTCGTAATCGACCCACAGGCCACCCATCGTGTA
>DOHD01000136.1:0-4226 GCA_003535455.1 Acidimicrobium sp. | reverse complement strand
ATTCGCTCGTACATTTGAAACAAGTTGCCGTAACGCTCTTCGACGACATCGCGACCAAGCCGAGCGATCGCCGCCGAGAAGTCGAGATTCACGCCGTTTTTAAGTGGCCCAACGCCATGACCCTTGTCGACGAGTCGCTTGGCAGCACGCGACGAAATATCTCGTGGCGCCAAGTTGCCATAACTCGGATAAAGCCGCTCTAAGTAATAGTCGCGTTCATTTTCAGGAATCTGCTCTGCGGGTCGCGAGTCGTCGGGGTTTTTCGGCACCCACACTCGCCCGTCGTTGCGCAACGACTCGCTCATCAAGGTGAGTTTCGACTGCGATTCGTCGCTTTGCGGAATGCATGTCGGGTGAATTTGCGTGAAGCACGGGTTGGCAAACATCGCACCGCGACGATGCGCACGCCATGCAGCGGTCACGTTGCAATTCATCGCGTTTGTCGACAAGAAAAACACATTGCCGTAGCCACCAGTGGCCATCACCACTGCGTGCGCCGCGTGCGATGTGATTTCGCCCGTCAAAAGATCACGCACGACAATGCCGCTGCAGCGACCATCGACGACGACGATGTCTACTAACTCGGTGCGATTGAAAAGTCGCACACCACCCAAACCAATTTGACGCGAAAGTTGCTGGTATGCACCCAACAACAACTGCTGACCAGTCTGACCGCGCGCATAAAAAGTGCGGCTGACTTGCGCGCCACCGAAACTGCGATTGTCGAGCATGCCACCGTATTCGCGGGCAAACGGCACACCCTGGGCAACCATCTGGTCGATGATGTCGACCGAAACCTGCGCCAATCGATGCACATTGCTTTCGCGACTGCGAAAGTCGCCGCCTTTGATCGTGTCGACGAACAAACGATTGATGCTGTCGCCGTCACCTTGATAATTTTTTGCGGCGTTGATGCCGCCTTGCGCAGCAATCGAGTGCGCACGCCGTGCCGAGTCGTGAAATGTGAACGCATCTACTTGATAGCCAAGTTCAGCCAATGTCGCCGCCGCCGATGCGCCAGCCAAACCTGTGCCGACAACAATTACTTTGAATTTACGCTTGTTGTTCGGGTTGACGAGTTTGGCGTCGGCTTTGTAGTTGTCCCATTTGTCGCGCAACGCACCATCTGGAACCTTCGCATTCAAAACTGTGCTCATGAATAATTTACCCTCTTGACTCTTTAGACCTTAACGATGCCCGTGAGCACCGCAATCGGAAACGAAACATTGCCAACTACGACCACCGCTGCAAAGCCCGTCGCAAACGCCCATCGCCACGCGTTGAACCTCGGGTTGTTCCAACCAAGCGACTGAAAGATGCTCCATGCACCGTGTCGCAGGTGAATGCCGAGCAACAGGTTGGCGAGAATGTAAAACGCGGCAACCGGCCAGCGACCCAAACTTCGCACGACGTTTTCATAAACTTCTTCGCGAACGAAAACACCGTCGGCCCCAACTGTGTTGACAACCCCGAACGTCAAGTCGAGAAGATGCCAAATCAAAAAACTGAGCACGATCATGCCGCTGTAGCGCATCGTGCGACTAGCAAAATTCGCAACTTCATAATCTCGAGGCGATTGATACTTGACGGGTCGCGCCTGACGGTTCATCACGGTCAGCGACCATGCGGCGTGCAGATGCAACGCGAGCATCGCCAACAAGCCGCCCCGAAGAATCCATAACACTGCACCTTTTGGCGCGAGCGGATATAAAAGCGCCTTCAAAAATTCGGCATAGTGATTGAGTTCTGCCGCCCCGAGATACATCTTCAAATTGCCGATCATGTGAAACAACACGAAACCCATCAACGCGATACCCGAAATTGCCATCGCATATTTCTTTCCGACGGCAGTCGAATATAGGTCGGTCAAAAACGACCGCTTCTTACGGGATGCAAGGGCCGTACCGGTGACCGGCCCCCGCGATCTGCTCGATTTGGTGATTGTTTGCGCCATAGATGCAGAACTTACGCTAGTAGTCAGCCTGCGACCGCCCGACATTCATAACCGCTCGGATGGCGTGAACCGTGTCTCACGGCGCCTCAAAGTCCCGACCCCGATAAAACCAAGCATTCGCCTTAGTAGCGCCAGATTCTTTATACTTTCCGAGACACATAAAAGGGTTACCAACGAGGCTGACCCAATGAGAAACTGGAGAACTATCAAGTGAGCGCACTAATTGCATCCGAAGGCGGCTGGCAAGACTTCACCCTTAAGGGTGGTGAGTGGCTCATTTTGTGGCTCTCAGGCGGTTCTGCAGTTCTCGCACTTCTCGTCGGCTGGTACCTGATGGTCAAAGTTCTGCAACAAGACGAAGGCACCAACAAAATGAAAGAGATCGCCGCGGCGATTCAAGTTGGCGCATGGGCATATTTGAAGCGCCAGTTCCGCACGATCGGCATGATTCTCGTGCCGGTTGGTGCAGTCGTATTTTTGACCTCTGTTGCAATCAGCAAACCGAACGGTGATTCGGCGTTGTCGTTCGTAAGTGCTGGTTTGTATCGCACGATTTCATTCGTGCTCGGCTGTGTCGCTTCTGGATTAACCGGCTACATCGGCATGACGCTCGCGACCCGTGGCAATGTTCGCACTGCGGCCGCTGCACGACGCGGTTCGATGCGCGAGTCTTTGCAAGTTGCATTTCGCACCGGTGGTGTCGCCGGTATGTTCACCGTCGGTCTCGGCTTGCTCGGCGCAACGGTGATCATCGCCTTGTTTCAAAACACAAGTTCGGCAATGCTCGTCGGTTTTGGTTTCGGTGGTTCGTTGCTCGCGTTGTTCTTGCGCGTCGGTGGTGGCATTTTCACCAAGGCTGCAGACGTCGGCGCTGACCTCGTCGGCAAGGTCGAAGCGGGCATCCCCGAAGACGACCCGCGCAACCCGGCAACAATTGCCGACAACGTCGGCGACAATGTCGGCGACTGCGCCGGCATGGCGGCCGACTTGTTCGAGAGTTACGAAGTCACGCTCGTCGCGTCGATCATTCTCGGTGTCGCTGCGTTCAACTCGATCGGTCTCAACCCTGCACTCGGTCTGGTCTTCCCACTCGCGGCACGCGCGATTGGCGTAGTCGCATCAATTGCCGGCGTGTTTGCTGTGCGCGCCCGCGACGGCGAAACCAACGCTCTCAAACCAATCAACCGTGGCTTTCTCACCGCGGGCATCATCACGGTCATCGGCACTTTTCTGCTCGCGACTTTTTATGTCGGCAACGACAAACTCGAAAAGACGGGTTTCACAAACACGGGCTGGCGCGTCTTTGGTGCCGTGCTAGTTGGTTTGATTCTCGCCCAAGTTCTGAGTCGCCTCACCGAATATTTCACTGGCACCGAATACGGCCCGGTTAAAGAAATCGCCGAGTCTTCTGAAACTGGCCCTGCAACTGTCGTGCTCTCTGGCACCGCATCGGGTCTCGAATCTTCTGTATACGCAATTTTGTGCATCGCCGTCGCACTCGGCACAACCATCTGGATGGGTGGCGGAAACATTCAGTTCTCGCTTTATCTCGTTGCGCTTTGCGGCATGGGTATGCTCGCCACAACCGGCGTGATCGTGTCTGAAGATACTTTCGGCCCTGTTTCAGACAACGCTGCTGGCATTGCCGAGATGTCAGGCGAACTCAACGGCGAAACGGGCAAAATTCTCGTCAGCCTCGATGCCGTTGGCAACACGACAAAAGCCGTTACCAAGGGCTTTGCGATCGGCTCTGCTGTCATCGCCGCCGTTGCGTTGTTCGCGTCATACATCGAAACGATCGCCGGCGAACTCGGCCTCAAAGATGCGGCCGGCAACAAACTTGAAGGCTCGGCTATTTTCACGGCAGTTGAAACACAGATCAATGTCTCTGACGTAAAAACATTCATCGGTCTATTGATCGGTGGATCAATTGCGTTCATGTTTTCGGCACTCGCGATTCGCGCGGTTGGTCGCACTGCTGGTGTCGTCGTGCAAGAAGTTCGCAGTCAATTTAAAGATGGCAAAATTATGGCCGGCACAAAACAACCCGACTATGGTCCGGTTATCGACATCTGCACCGCAGCATCGTTGCGCGAACTCACGACGCCTGCGTTGCTCGCAGTTCTCACACCAGTGATTGTCGGTTTTGGCATCGGTTACGCCGCACTTGGTGCGTTCTTGGCTGGTGTTATTTTGACTGGCCAATTGATGGCTAACTATTTGAGCAACTCTGGTGGTGCGTGGGATAATGCCAAGAAATACATCGAAGACG